>JAFVBU010000281.1 GCA_017479805.1 Ruminococcus sp. | reverse complement strand
CCATAAATGCTTGTATAAATTCCAAATAACTGCGTCAAACTTTTTCACCATACGACAGTATGCTTTCAAAAGTTTTCCTTGTTCTTTGAAATTTCTACGGCGCATTTCCTGTATATTTTGCTGTAGCGCCGAGTATAATTATTCGCCGAAATGGTGTGCAAGGATGTCACGAAGATGGTCGTAGATGTATGTCTGTGCGTGGAGTGAATAGTAGTTGGTGTAATTATCGGGAACATTTGCTGTGTGTTCGAGGACGGACTTTATACCTATTCCCTGACCCTCCTCTGTAGCAACACGGTTGCCGTCGGAATTTCTGTAGAGCAGACCAACGCTTTCGAGCCAGTTGTTTATCCAGACTGCCTGCATGGTATTTGTGGCATTTCCCTCAGTGACACGGTTTATTTCCTTAGCTATGTCGCTTACCTTGCATTCGCCGTTGTTGAGACTGAGCTTGCGGAGCTGTGCTTCGGTGATGAAGAAAGCCTTTCTGCCCAGTTTCTTGTCATTTTCGCCCTGTGACCTCAGTTCGTCAAGCTCACGCTCTAAAGCCGCAAGAGCCAGCTTCAGACACGGAGCTATTTCCTCATGACAGACGATGGAGTTTTTGTCCAGTGCGGTATCGTTAGTGGGATCAATGCCTTGTGTGAGCTTCTCGATGCAGGACACCGCCTGCTCTAATTTGGTGATATCTTTCATTTCCGTACTCCTCCTCGGTATTCCATATGACTTTATTATATAACAAATATCACCAAATGTCAATATTTTTTAAGTGTATGAGTGTATAAGTGTTGTAAGTGTATAAGTGTATTAGTGATTAGTTTTTTGTGTGTCAGGTGTCAAGTGTCAGTAAGTAGTGAGTAGAAATCAGAAAGTAAGGGGGCGGCGTTCCGCCGCCCTATACCTGACACCTATTTAATAAGGAGACTGCTGAATCCGTAGAATGCATTGGAATGATCGTTATTGGTAACAGTTATTATAAGTGCAGCCGCAAGTGCTATAACTACAAGGCATTTCAGCATTTTTGAACAGATATTCATATACAGTCTCCTTCATTTATCGGCTCATTCTTTCTCGTCCGATGTCTCCTCTTTTTCTATTTTTGATATGTATGCACACAGCTTTTTTGTCTGTCCGCTGTCAAATTCTATTGTTACTATCACATCATTTCGGATGGGGAGCGTGTCGGTCACCGTGCCTTTTCCGAAAAGTCGGTGCACGACTCTGTCTCCCACATTGAACTCCTTAGCCATTATACTCATTCGGCATGATAACAGCGGCTGCGATGTAAAGGAATATTCCCATGCCCCCGCCGAATGAGAGCAGAACTGCTGCAAGTCTCACCAGTGTCGGGTCTGCGTTAAGGTAATCAGCGATGCCGTTGCAAACTCCGCAGAGCATCTGTCCGTTAGCTTTCTTTGTTAATTTTTTCTCCATAAGTCATCTTCCTTTCATGTGTCGATTTCCGTTATATGGAACTGTTATCGTCGGGCATTATGAGTATTCCTAAAATGTAAATGATCGATCCTACGCCGCCTGCCACAGTAGATGCTGCAAACAGCAGTCTTACTATGGTCACATCAATATTGAAGTAATCGGCGATGCCGCTGCAAACTCCGCAGAACATCTGTCCGTTTTTCTTTTTAGTGAGCTTCTTCTCCATAAGTCATCTTCCTTTCGTGTGTCTGAGTTTATATGGACTTGTCTTCGTCGGGCATTATAACTGCTGCTGCCAGGTAGAAAATGATACCCGAGCCGCCGAATAAGCATGAAGCAGCAAATACCATTCTTACCAGTGTTGGGTCTGCGCTGAAGTAATCAGCGATACCGCTGCATACTCCGCAGAGCATCTGTCCGTCTGTCTTTTTAGTTAACTTTTTATTCATTATCCATCTTCCTTTCATTAATGAACGATTTTTTGTTTGTGTGTATGTCAGCCGTTTTACAGACTGTTTCAGTTATTATATGTTACTTCCTTGTCGCCTACACCTTTATCTATAGTCATTGTGTATTTGCCCTTCTTGCCGAAATCTGTTTCGGGGTTGGTAAGGTTGATCTCCAGATCGCCTGCACCTGAGTCTATTTTTATGTCACCGTTTACAGTTCCGTTGAATGTTGCGTCGCCTGCGCCCTTGTCGAGCTTGAAGCCGCCTGTTACAGCATTTGATATTTCGAGGTCGCCTGCGCCGCTTTCAATATCCATAACGCCCTTGCAGTTGAGGGTCTCTATTGTCAGATCTCCTGCGCCTGCCTCGATGGAGAATGAACCGCAGTTGATATCGGTAAATTTATTATCGCCTGCACCCGTAGTGAGCTTTAATGTGTCACAGTTTATCTTTGCGATATCATAATCGCCTGCGCCTTTTTTAAGCTCTACATCCTTGAACTTCATGTCAGCGGTTCTGATATCGCCTGCACCGCTGTTAATAAAGAGCTTATTGTATTCCTTTTCAGGAACGTAGATATCAACTCTTGTATTCTGTGAAGTAAGGTAAGGTACTGCCAGCCAGAAGCTCTTTACCTTAGTTGACTTAACAGTGAATGTATCGCCGACCATCTCAGCCTTGAAGTCCTCGGGAACATTCTTAGCGTCAATTTTTATCTGTTTGTCTGTGGTCTTTATGATGTTAAGGTCGCCTGAGCCAAGCTCTATGGAAATATTTTCTGCCTTTGAAGCGTCGTATGAGCTGCTGTAGTCCATAGTCTTGAAGTACTTGTGCAGGTCTGTGTTGTAGCAGTAAAGACCGCCGACCAGTGTCATTATAAATCCGATGATGAACAGGATAAGTCCTGCATTAACGCTGTGCTTCTGTGCAGCCTTTTCCATTGCGTTCATTTCCTCGTTTTCGTTGAAGTATTTCTCAGCCATTGTTGTTTCCTCCTCGTCTGTTGAATAAACCCTTTATTTTGTTTACTGTGCCTCTGATAAGTCTTGCGCTTGCGGGAATGAGCCGGTTTATGAACGGCTTGCCCACCATAATGAACAGTCCTGTTACCATAAGTCCGATACCGATGCAGGTGATTCCCACAGGCGGTGCTTCAAAGAGAAGCTGTATTCCTCCGACTATCAATGCAATACCCGAACCTATCAGTGCGGCGATAATTGCGATAGCCGATATAAGAAGTGCGAACAGTACTGCGAATACTGAAACAATTATGGGAAGCCAGATGGGGAAGGTGAGTATCAGGATGATGAGTTTCAGCCAGAAGTTGCTGTTTGAAGTGCTGTTATTTACGGGCTGACCGCCTGTTACCTGAGTTTCATCGAATCTCGGCGGATACTCGGAAGCGTCCGATGTGTGTATGCCGCTGTCACGGAGGATACCGTCAGCGATCTCAATCGGGTCGCCAAGTTCTTCTGCGGTAGCTTCCTCTTTGCCGAATCCTGCGTCGAGGAAAACTTCTTCATAATAGGAAAGTGCATCGTTTATCTCGTCCTGAGGAAGCCCGAACTTTTCAAGTCTGTTCCTCATAGTAGTAAGAAATTCCAGCTTATTCATTGTTTTCCACCCCTTCATTCATTAATATACTGTCGATCTTCATTTTGTGGCTTCGCCATTCCTCACGGTACTCCTCCAAAGCGACCGAACCCTTATCTGTAAGTCGGTAGTACCGCCTGTTCCTGCCCATATACTCCTTATCATAAGTTTCGAGAAGCTCACCCTTTTGCAGTCTCCTGAGAACAGGATAGAGGGTGGATTCCGAAATATCCACGGCTTTTCTGAGATATTGAGTTATCTCATAGCCATAGGTGTCGTTCTGCTGAACGATGGAAAGCACCATTGCATCGAGCAGACCAGCGTTTACGGAAAATCCCATAACATTTTCTCCTTTCGTTTTTTATTCTTGTTGTAATATTTTGTTGTCTGTAGTATTTGCTTTCTGACAATATTATACGCCGTATAATATTGTTTGTCAATACAATATTGGAAATTTTTCAAGAGTTCGTATGACCGCATAATCAAACCAGTATTTTTTGCGCTTTGATTGGTAAAAACGCTGTAAGATGGTAAGACAGAGTGTTTTCGGGACGACTGTAAAGCCGCTGAGAGAAGAAAAAATCTCCCTCGCAGTAAATTAGACCGCCGAGCTAATATACTCGGCGCTACAGCAAAATATCCATAAATGCTTGTATAAATTCCAAATAACTGCGTCAAACTTTTTCACCATACGACAGTATGCTTTCAAAAGTTTTCCTTGTTCTTTGAAATTTCTACGGCGCATTTTTTGTATAATTTGCTGTAGCGCCGAGTATAACAAACAAAGACAGGCGCTTAACACCTGTCTTTTATATATATAATGAATTTTTTAGTGTCCGTAGCAGGATGGGATATTCTT
>JAFVBU010000280.1 GCA_017479805.1 Ruminococcus sp. | reverse complement strand
GCACCATTACATGATAGAGAAGATCGTTTATCTCATTCATAAGCTCGTCATTATCGCCGTTCTTTGCGGCAATAACAGTCTCAGTAGCTTCCTCGCCTACCTTCTTGCAGATCTTGTCCACGCCCTTGTCGAAAAGGTAGCAGGTATATGAATTCTCAGCGGCAGTACCGTTTTCGTACTGTTTTTTTCTTTCCTTGATGACCTCAAAAATTTCTTCGTAAACTGTCATAAATAATCTCTCCTTTTTATCGTAGGGCGGATATCATCCGCCCGTTACTGTATCTTATTTTTCGGGCGGATGATATCCGCCCCTACAGAAGATCAATGTTATTCTTCCGAATTGTAAAGCTCATTGAAGAAACAGCTATAGCTGCCTGTGTGACAGGCAACTCCCGTCTGCTCAGCGTTCACAAGCAGAGTGTCGTTGTCGCAGTCGCCGTATATGGATACTACTTTCTGAACGTGTCCGCTTGTTGCGCCCTTGTTCCAGTACTCCTGACGGGAACGGCTCCAGAACCATGTATAGCCTGTTTCAAGAGTCTTTTTAAGACTCTCCTTGTTCATGTACGCAAGCATGAGCACTGTTTTTGTGTTGACCTCATAGCATATTGCAGGGATAAGCTCTCCCTTTACGAAAAACTTGTCGAGGTCGTTCATGTCTACTTTTATCATTGTTACTTCTCCTCAAATTTATTTTTAAGCTGTTTTTCCGTTGAAACTATAACTATTGCTGTCACGGTAAGAACCAATGCAATTTCAGCCAAACAGCTTATGAGCCAGCCGCCACTGACATTGAAATGCAGTAAAAACACCTCCAGCAGTACCGACAATACAGCAGATACAACACCGCACTTTATAAGGAGTTTTCCGCTGTATTCATTGGCAAACCGCTGTGTTTCGGCATTTTTTACGGAACGTGCAGTACGGTAGCCAATGGTTTCGTTTATGCTCCCGTCGGCATTGCTTTTCAACAGGATACCGCCGATGATACAAACGGCTGAGACAATAATAAGGAAGATCATTGCTATAGTATCACCCATATTCAGCCCTCCGCAAAAATAATTCTCAATTAATTAACTAAATCCACCACTCGGGAGTGAGTTCGCCCAGTTTCATTACCACGTTGTTTTTGTAGTCTATCATTATTTCGATGTCTTTGTATGTGTCGGGCATAAGCTGCACCATAAGTTCACGGCAGGCACCGCATGGCGCTCCACGTCCCTCAACAGGCGGTATGCAAAGTACCTTGTCTATCTCCTGCTCGCCATTGGTTATCATGCTGAATATGGCATTTCGCTCAGCGCAGATGCCGAGAGTTGAACAGGTGTCGATGCATACTCCCGTGTATATCTTCCCCGACTTGCTCAGTACAGCCGCAGAGACCTCGCCTGCGGTGACATATTCGGAAATTCTTCTCGGTTTCAGCACAGCCTTAGCTGCATCATGCATTTCTTCCCATATCTTTTCCATAGCCTTACCTCACTATAACTCCCTTGCCACGACAATAGTCCTTGACCTCGCCGACTGTAAGCTCCTTGAAGTGGAAAAGTGAAGCCGCTAAAGCTGCGGTTGCTCCCGTTTTCTCGAAAACCTCGTAGAAATCGTTTATCTTTCCTGCACCGCCGCTGGCAATTACAGGAATTGAGCAGTTGTCGCAGACCGCTTTCAGCATGGGGATATCAAATCCTTCCTTTGTGCCGTCAGCGTCAATGGAGTTGAGGCATATCTCCCCTGCCCCCAGCTTTTCGATGGTGTGAACCCAGTCGATAAGGTCGATACCCATGTCCTTGCGTCCGCCGTTTATGTAGACAGTCCACTTGTTGTCGGCTATCTTCTTGGCGTCGATGCCCACGCATATACACTGACTTCCGAAAATGTCAGCGCCGTCCTTGATAAGCTGTGGGTTCTGCACAGCCTGAGAGTTGACCGACACCTTGTCAGCACCTGCACGAAGCGCCTCACGGATATCGTCAACCGTCTTGATGCCTCCGCCCACCGTCAGGGGCACGAACACCTTTTTTGCCGTATCACGCACCACATCGAGGAAAACTCCACGCCCCTCGAATGAAGCGGTGATATCGTAGAAAACTATCTCGTCAGCGCCCTGTTTGTTGTACTCCTCGGCACACTCAACGGGGTCACCAACGTCCTTTACTCCTTCAAAATTTACACCCTTGACAACCTTGCCGTTTCTTACGTCAAGGCAGGGGATTATTCTTTTTGCAAGCATTTCTTTCATCTCCTTATTTTTGATATATAGCAATTTTATTAAAGCGGCGAAGCCGCATATTCCGGGGTCAAGGGGGATGTTATCTCCCTTGCGGTGAGGGGTACGGGGAGAGGCAGAGCCTCTCCTAAGAGGTAGTAAAGCAAGCAAAGCGTGGCTTTACGGCTGTTTAACAAGCACCTCCCTCGGCTTGACCGACGAAATAATTATCGTTATTATATTCCCGAAATAATAAGACTTTCGGAAAGTAAGTGAACTCCCCTATTATCCTCCGAAATACACAGGAATAAGATACAGATAAGGCGCAGTCACTATAGTCAGCCATTTGGCGATATACCGTGCATTCTCCTCACCTATCTCTGTGTTTTTCCTGAGCATCCTTTTGTTGAACGTCCATATCAGAAGTGCCGATATGCCCACGCCGACAGCCGCAATAATGAACGTCAGCGGATCCTGCCATACGTTTATCATGCCCGAACCTGCCCACCTTGCTATTTTCAGCCCTGTTGCCTTGTTTCCGCTGTCTATCATATGCTCACCTATAAGGGATATTCCCTCAAATACTCCAAGCAGAAACAGTGCGCCGATGAAGTCCGAAAGGAAGCCGAAAAGGCAGACCCTCCACGAATACTTCTTCACAAGGGGCTTGCTGTCGGGGACTTTTTTTCAAGGCAGCGTTTCAGCACGAATCTGTCAAGAAAATAATTTGCAGGTATCAGAAGTATCCACCACGGTCCGGGAATCCATACAATGAACCACAAAGGAAATATGAGATTGTAAAGCCTTATTTCGTCTTTCTTCATTGGTAATGTCTCCCTTCAGCCTGTAATTTTAACCAATGCTGCCCAGAACACAACAGAAATAATTATTGCAGCAGTGATAAATTTCTTTGATTTTTTCATTCTGAAATAGCTGTCATAAGCTAATATACCGCATAAAACGATGCATATCGGAAAAGTCTGAAACTTTCTTATCGGTATGCCGAAAGTAAACATTCTTATCTGATGTATGACACAGTAATTCCATATGGAATAGAATACCGACCAGAACAGTTTCATTGCCGCAAGAACGATCAAAGCCGCTTTCCTGATAAATTCAGTCTTTTCCTCACTGAGGTTCTTTCCGACCTTTTTAGCTTTCCTTACTGCAAGTTCAAGCAGACTGAAAATACCGCAAAGCCCGAAACCTGCGACAAACGGGTAAAACGCAAACGCTTTTGATGCGATAACATCAAATTCGTTGTCCTCACCGTAATGTATGCCTATTTCTTCGGGGAAATCACCGCAGACAGTCAGCATATAAATAAGTGAGGCGCCGAGAAGTCCGAACGCTATGATATTTACAGCGCTCCTCAGCTTTTTCACTTCTCGCTGACCTTGACCGATGTGTATACCATGACAGGCATATTCACCAGCATTGCCGCACCGAGCACACGCTTTGCGGTTTTGGAAAGCTCAATGTCGAAAAGACGGGCTGTCGAAACGATAAGGGTACAGATACCGCTTAATATCATGGATGCCGACCATATTTTTCTGATATTTTTCATATCACACCTCCGCATATTCAACTGCTTCTTTGAGGTTAAGAGTGCCCTTATAGATGGATTTTCCGCAGATAGTGCCGTAGAGTCCCATTTCCTTGCAGGCGATTATGTCGTCCATTGTGTGGACTCCGCCGCTCGCCACGATGTTTGCTCTGCCCTCTGTTGCATCAGCCAGCCTTTTAAGCTGTTCACGGTTAACGCCCGAAAGTGTGCCGTCCTTTGAAATATCGGTGAAAATGAAATACTTCACTCCCGTTTCTATCTTTTTGTTTGCAAGGTCGATGTAGTGAACGTCCGAGCTTTCCAGCCAGCCCTCAGTAGCAACCTTTTCATTCATTGCGTCTTTCCCTACAACTATC
>JAFVBU010000279.1 GCA_017479805.1 Ruminococcus sp. | reverse complement strand
ACTTGGATGTAGGGGCGCTTTCCGAGCGCCCGTCAAATTTCAGTTTATTCAAAAATTAAGGGCTGCCAAAGGCAGCCCCTACATTCTAAATTCTCAATTCTCAATTAATAAACGCTTCCCTGCTTCTCAGCCTTTGCAACGGCTTCTTCAAGGGTCATGCCGCTGAATTCCTGTGCCGAGAAGATACGTCCGCACTTCTTGTCGTCCACGAATGCGCCGACCAGTACGCCCGGGAGTGCGCTTTCGGGAGAGTTTGGTGCTTTCGGTCCGCCCAGATCAGTTCTGCACCAGCCGGGGTCGGTGAGGTTCATTGTAACATCCGTTCCCTCGTAGTTCTTGCCGAGGTCACGTGTCACCTTGTTGAGAGCCGCTTTTGCCGCAGAATAGCCAGCCTGCTCGGGTTCAAGGTCGATGCCGCTTGTGGTGTTGACGATACGTCCGAAGCCTCTCTCCTTCATTGCAGGGAGGAAGTGATAGCATATCATCATAGGAGCGGTTGTGTTCACCTTGAAGCTGATATCGTAGTCGGATGCAGGAGTTGTGAGATATTCCGTCCTATAGGCTATCTGCAAGCCTGCGTTGTTGAGGATGATATCGATGGGAGTGCCTTTTTCGTCTATTTCTCGGCACATTCTCTCCACCTGAGCCATATCCGAAAGCTCGGCTTCGACTGTGTAAGCCTCCACACCGAGAGCCTTTACCTCGTCCGCAACCTTCTGACAGTGCTCAGAGTTTCTGCTGTGGAGAACGAGGTTACAGCCCTGTTTTGCCATGAATATCGCAGATAAATAGCCGATACCACGGCTCGCACCCGTAATGAGTGCCCATTTTCCTTTTACATTTACCATAGAAATTCCCTCCATAATTCAATTCATAATTCATAATGCATAATTAAATGATGCCCCCTAACAGGGACGGAGCAAAGCTTTATTTTAAATCCGTCAGCGAAGCTGACACCATCAATTATGAATTATGCATTAAGCATTATGAATTAATATTCATAGTCTATGCACGCTCTGTCTGTCTTAACTGTGCCGAGATATTTGCCGAAGTTCACGTGTGCAGGATGCACCTGATATGCGTTGAGACCGTCTATATCGTCAAAATCGCAGATAAGCGAAATGGTGTAGTTTGACTGGTCTGCGTCCTTTGAGTTGATGACCAGCTCACCCTTTTTCAGCTCCTTGACGTTGGCGATAACGTCCTCGAAGCGCTTCTTTGCTTCCAGTGCGTTGTCATACTCGCTCATGCCCTCAGTTGCTTTCAGCTTGAACATTACAATATGTCTTATCATTCTTTCACCCCTTTCTTTAATTCATAATTCTTAATTCATAATGCATAATTAAATGTGTTCGCTATCGCTCACCAATAATTATGAATTATGCATTCTGCATTATGAATTTATCATATATACTGAACTCCCATAGCTTTGAGAGTTTCACGCATTTTATTGACCTTCTGCTCGGGAAAGCGTCTGCCGATGCTGTCTGCTATCATGTACGTCTTTATCCCTCTCTTGACAGCACCCTTAGCAGTTGCACCCACACATCCGCACTCGTCCAGTCCGCACAGCGCCATTTCTTTATATCCCTGCGCTTCAACGTACTGACTGAACTCCTTTGAAGTGAACGTGTCGGGAAGATTTTTCTCGAAATAAAGGTCGGATACCCTGTCAAGACCGCTGTAAAGCTCTGCACCCTCAGTGCCCTTGATGGAAAAGCCTATGAACCATTTATTGGTTATGATATTCGGGAATATCTGAGAAATATAGATAATATCCCAGCCCTTGACTTTATACTCGGCTATTGATGCATTTACTTTTGCTGTCAGTTCTTTGCTGTCGTATGAAAACATTGGCTTTCGCTTATCCCACAGATAGTCGTTCTGCATATCTATTACAAGAAGTGCTTTTTTACCGCTCATAATGTACCTTCTTTCTGCTCAGTTCTCGTCAAGTTCATATATCTTTGAACGGAAAGTCTCACTGCCGTCACAGCGTGAGTATTCACCGTAACCAACGAAGTGCAGTCCGCATTTTTCAATAACTCTCCCCGAAGCAGGATTTTCGGCAGCGTGTTCCGCAACAAATCGCTTTGCGCCGTGATTTTCACGTACATAGTCCATCATGCGGAGAGTTGCCTCGGTAGTGTAGCCCTGATTCCAGCAGTCAAAGCGGATATTGTAGCCGAAACTCCACCTGTCCTCGTCAGTCCTGTATCTGATATTCCCCGAACCTATGAGCTTTCCGTCCGATTTGCAGACAAATCCCCACATATATTTATTTTCAAGCTTATCCAGTGACGAAAGCCATTTCTTTGTATCATCGGTACTTTTATTCAGCAAGTATATCATATACTTATTTACACGCTCATCGCCTGTCCATTCAAAGACAGCATCCGCATCGTCCATACTGAGCGGACGGAGGATAAGACGTTCTGTTTCTATTGTCGGTACTGTGAATATGCTCATAAATGATCCTTTCGTTGGGGGATTTTCATTTGTAGGGCGGATAATATCCGTCCCTGCATTTTCATGTTAAATCATTGAACGCCGCCCCTACGGTTTCAGCCGTGAGTTTTTCGTTACCCACGGGCGCACGGAATGCGCCCCTACAATCACCGCCCCGAATTTAGTAAAAGCGAGCGAAAGCAGAGTAAAAGTCTCGCAGAGAGTAAGCGAGCTTGCGAGCAAAGCGTGAAAAGCGCTCCGTCCGCTCGACGGCGGGCGCTCGGAAAGCGCCCCTACATCGGTTCAAATTATGTGTAAGGCACGGGCGGCGGAACGCCGCCCCTACTACTTTCTACTTACTACTTACTACTCACTTAGCGAAAGCGGCAATAGACTGCTCTATCTTAGCCATTTTCTCCTCTGCCTTTGCCAGCTTTGCCTTTTCAGCTTCGATGAGCTGTGCAGGTGCTTTGGCAATGAAGCCCTGATTGTTCAGCTTGCCGCTGAGGAAGTCGATGTCCTTCTGAACCTTTGCCTTTTCCTTTTCAAGACGGGCAATTTCCTTCTCCTTGTCAACAAGGTCGTCCATCGGGATGAAGATTCTTGCCGACTCTGTTACTGCGTTTGCACAGTTCTCATGCTCAAAGCCGCTGCCGACCTCGACTGATGAAGCGGATGCCAGCTTTTCAAAGAATACAGCGCATGAGCTGAATACGTCCTTGTCCTCTGTCTCGATGAACAGCTTTGCCTTTACCGACGGAGGTACGTTCATTTCTGTGCGGACGTTTCTGATAGCCTTGATAGCTGAGATTATCTTCTCGAAGGACTTCTCCTCTGCGGTGTAGTCGATAGAAGCATCGAATGTGGGGTATGTTTCGAGGATTATCATGGACTTCTCGTTGTTGAGCACCTGCCATATCTCCTCAGTGATGAACGGCATGAACGGATGGAGCAGCTTTAACATTCCCTGCATTGCCCATACCAGTACAGCCTGTGCCTTTGCCATTGTCTCGCCGCCTGCCTGAATTCTCGGCTTTGTCAGCTCAATGTACCAGTCGCAGTAAACGTCCCAGATAAAGTCGTATATCTTCTGTGATGCCACGCCCAGCTCGTACTTGTCAAGGTTCTCACCAACTTCCTTTGCAAGCTGATTGAACTTATTAACAAGCCACTTGTCCTCTAATTCGAGGTCAGCAGGGAGTCCCTTGAACTCAAAGTCCTCGGGAAGATTCATCATAATGAAACGTGAAGCGTTCCAGAGCTTGTTTGCGAAGTTACGTGCAGCCTTTACCTTGTCATCGATGTAACGCATATCGTTTCCGGGTGAGTTACCTGTTGCCAGCATGAAGCGGAGAGCGTCAGCGCCGTACTCGTTGATGACCTCAAGTGGGTCAATGCCGTTGCCAAGAGACTTTGACATTTTGCGTCCCTGTGCGTCACGTACAAGACCGTGGATGAGGACTGTATCGAACGGAACTTTTCCCATATTCTCCAGACCGCTGAACATCATTCTGATTACCCAGAAGAAGATGATATCGTAGCCTGTTACAAGGGTATTTGTCGGGTAGAAGTAGTCGAGGTCGGCGGTCTTTTCAGGCCAGCCCAGTGTAGAGAATGGCCACAGAGCAGAGCTGAACCATGTATCGAGGGTATCGGGGTCCTGTCTCATGGGCTTGCCGCACTTGGGACAAACTGCGCTGCTCTCCTTGGTAACTACCATCTCGCCGCAGGCGTCACAGTAGAATGCAGGTATCTGATGTCCCCACCATATCTGACGGGAGATGCACCAGT
>JAFVBU010000278.1 GCA_017479805.1 Ruminococcus sp. | reverse complement strand
TGCTGTAGCGCCGAGTATAGATATTTCCCAAAGGCGACACCGTAGGCTAACGGCTTTTTTATGCGGTAAATATTAATAAATTGTTACATGATAAAAATTATTATTCACAAATTATTAAATAACGCCATCATTTTACCTTGAAATTATATTATTAGTATATTTTGTACATTAACTTTTCAACTCTTTGGAAACCACAACATAAAAACAGCAACTTTTGACCTGTTAAAAGAATAAATCGCAATAATATACTTGCTGTTTTATCCTATTTGTAATATAATTGTGCCATAAATATAAAAATCTTGGGGAATCCTGAGATTATTTGATCCATTTTTTACTTATTCTTTACACAGAGGAGGAAACGAAGAAATGAAACTCAAACTTTTTAAGAGTTCCGCAGCAGCCGCTATGGCTCTCGCTTTTGGCGCTCTGTCCATCCCGTACACCGCTTATGCGGCTGATACGTGTCAGCAGGGCAAGACCAGCGATGGCTATGACTACGAACTCTGGAACCAGAACGGTCAGGGTCAGGCTTCTATGCAGCTCGGCTCAAACGGCGGCTACTCCTGTTCATGGGGCAGCATCCAGAACGTTCTTTTCCGCACAGGCAAAAAGCTCGGTTCAACTCAGAGCTGGCAGTCCTACAACGGCATAAAGTATGAATATGACGTTGACTACACACCAAGAGGTAATTCCTATATGTGTGTTTACGGATGGACTGAGGACCCTACTGTAGAATACTACATAGTTGAAGCGTGGGGCGACTGGAGACCACCTGGATCGAACAACCCGAAGGCTACTATCAATGTAGACGGCAAGTCCTATGACCTGTTTACTTCTACCCGTGTCAACCAGCCATCCATCCACGGCAATGAGACCTTCGAGCAGTACTGGAGCGTAAGAACTACCAACGATGCGGCAGTAAATCAGACTAAGAACCTCAAGGGTACTATCACAGTATCAGACCACTTCGCAGCATGGGAACAGGCTGGTATGAAGATGGGCAAGATGTATGAGGTTGCATTTAATATAGAGGGCTATATGTCAAGCGGTGAGGCTAATGTCAAGACAGCTAACCTCATTCTTGGCGGAGGCGGCGGAAACAGCGCACAGCAGACTGCACCTGCTGCTACACAGCCCGCTCAGCAGAATAACGACTGGAATAACTGGAACAACAACGATTGGAACAACCAGAACAATAATCAGCAGAATAACGACTGGAACAACCAGAACAACAATCAGCAGAACAACGATTGGAACAACTGGAATAACAACAATAACAACAACGGCGGCGACTACTGGAATAACTGGTACAATTTCGACTGGAACAATTATGACTGGAACAACTGGGGCTGGAACAACTGGAACGACTGGAGCAACAACAATAGCTGGAACTCTCAGGTCTCCACTTGGGGCGATACCAACCAGAACGGACAGGTTGACCTCGGTGATGCTGTTGCTGTTATGCAGTCTCTCGCTAACCCGGACAAATATCAGCTCGACGATCAGTCACGCTACAACGGCGACGTTTATCAGGCAGGTACAGGTATAACCAATCAGGATGCCGTTGCAATTCAGGGATATCTCCTTGATCAGCAGCCAAACCTCCCTGTCAGCTTCTCAACAAACGATCAGAACAACAATTGGAACAACAATCAGCAGAATAACGATTGGAACAACTGGAACAACAACGACTGGAACAATCAGAACAACAATCAGCAGAATAACGATTGGAACAACTGGAACAACAACGACTGGAACAATCAGAATAACAATCAGCAGAACAACGATTGGAATAACTGGAACAACAACGACTGGAATAATCAGAACACCAATTCGGCTGCTGTAGGCGGCGGACAGACTTACAGTGTCGGCAACGGCATGAATCAGCACAAGGGCGACAATGTTGACGGCTACAGCTATGAGATCTGGCTTGACCAGACAGGCGGAAGCGGCTCAATGACTCTCGGCAGCGGCGGTGCGTTCAACACAGAATGGAGCGCTCAGGTATCATCAGGCAACTTCCTCGCTCGCCGTGGCAGAAATTATGACGCTTCAAAGAAGGCTACACAGTACGGTCCTATCGTTATGGACTATGCGGCTGACTATTCCGCAAGCTCACAGGGCAACTCTCGTCTTTGCGTTTATAGCTGGATGAAAGACCCGCTTGTTGAGTATTACATCATTGAGGATTGGGTAAACTGGTGCCCGAGCGCAAACGGTCAGAGCAAGACTGTTACTATCGACGGCGCAGAATATGAGATATTCCAGCTTGACCACACAGGTCCTACTATCCTCGGCGATACACGTACATTCAAGCAGTATTTCAGTGTCCGCAAGAGCAAGAGAACTTCGGGTACTATCACAGTATCAGACCACTTCAAGGCTTGGGAGAACGCAGGCTGGAACATCGGCAACCTCACAGAGGTAGCTCTCAATGTTGAAGGCTGGGAGAGCAGCGGTAAGGCTAACGTTTCTAAGCTCACTATCAGCGAGGGCAGCGGTTCTTCAAACAATCAGCAGTCACAGCAGACAAGCAATAATCAGCAGAACAACGATTGGAACAACTGGGGTCAGTCTCAGCAGAACAATGACTGGAGCAACTGGGGACAGCCTGCAAACACAAATGTTCAGGTAGGCGGAGTTCAGGACTTCTCAGGCAAGAAGCTGGTAGCTATCGCATTTGATGACGGCGCAAGCGCTACAAGCAGAAGTGACCCTGCATACATAATAATGGACGCTCTTATCGAAAATAACTTCCACGCTACATTCTTCTATGTAAGCGACTGGATCAAGACCAATGAGCAGGTACAGTTCGCATACAAGAACGGTATGGAGGTCGCTAACCATACAAAGTCACACCAGTCTCTCGGCTCACTGGATGCTAATACCATCAGAAGCGAGTGGGAGCAGTGCAACAGCAAGCTCAGAAGCATTATCGGCGCAGAGCCTTCACATATCATGAGACTGCCTTATCTTGACGGCGGCGGACAGGTAAAGACTGCTCTCTACGACGTTCCGCTCATTAGCTGCGGTGTTGATACTCAGGACTGGAACGGCGCTTCGGCAGATCAAATCGTAAATACTCTCAAGAGCGCTGCACAGAACGGTACTCTCCAGAACCAGATAGTTCTCTGCCATGAGAATTACGCTTCAACTGCACAGGCTATGGAGACTGTTCTCCCGTGGCTCAAGCAGAACGGCTGGGAGGTCGTAACTGTATCGGATATGTTCGCAGCAAACGGCAAGCAGCTTCAGGGCGGACAGATCTACACAAGATCTTGATAAGCCTTTAGCTATGATACGGCTTTGACAGTAATAAATTTTAAATATGATAAAAAGCGGCGAAGCCGCATAGACCGGGGTCAAGGGGGATGTTATCTCCCTTGCAGGGAGGTGTGCGAGGAGGGGCAGAGCCCCTCCTAAGAGGTAGTGTGACGAGCGAAGCTACGTAACACGGCTGTTTAACAAGTACTTCCCTCGGCTTGACCGACGAAATAATTATCATTAATTAATTGTCAAAGTTATAATCCAACAATAAAAATTACCCTCGGCTATGCCGAAAAACACCTATGGTACGCAAATGTGCCATAGGTGTTTTTTATTATTGTATCTCGGAAATAAATATACACATTTTCCTACTGGAATTGTAGGCGTTATTTGGATATTCTTACACTTGACGTTTTGGAGGGTTTGTGATATAATCATATCATTCCGATATGATTAGTCAGAAAAACTTGTCTCAGGAGGAAACATCTATGAAAAACAGAATTACTTCGATACTTATTACAGCCGAAAGCCTTATTTCGCTGATCGCTATAAAGACAGTCATGCACCCATGTTCGGGTATGATGAAAATGAAATGCAGCACGACCACTGATATCGCAACCGTGCTTTTTGCGCTTACACTCATCGCAGGTATCGCTTCACTTATTCTCAGGGGCAGAAATACCGAAAGGACAGCGGCTGTTGTCTCGGGTGTACTCGGCTTGGCACTGGTGTTCGTTCCGCTTCTCGGAAGCTGCGGAAGTGAAGCTATGAGGTGCAATGCCTACACAATGCCTGCTATCCGTATCGGCGGTATCATTCTTCTGGTGACAGCGGCAGTTTCCGAGGCTGTCAGGTATAAAAAAGAAGTGAAGCTGAATGAGAACTGATAAATATGTATTGCAGGTAATATCACGGAGCAGGTTCAGAAGTGCGATAATATTCATTCTTTTCTTTGTTACAACAGTTTGTCTTTTCGGTACGGGACTGTTTACGGGAAATCTGAAAAACGGCTCAAAAAAGCTGTACGGGCAGACTTATGCCGATATGATAGTGGTTCCCGAAGCGTACCTCGACAATACAAAGGATATGCTTTTCAAGGGCAAGGCTTGTTCGATAATGTTCAAGGACGACGTTTTGTCGGGGATGAACGGTGTCAGCGGCGTTGAGGCGGTCACTCCCCAGCTTTACCTTGAAACTCTTGAAATGAGCTGCTGTGCTGACGGCGGTATACAGATAGTCGCATACGACCCTGCCACGGATTTTGCAGTATCACAGTGGACTGAACATTCAAAGGAGCTTTCGGGCTATGAAGCTCTTGCAGGCTCGGGCGGAACTATGAAAAAAGGCGACAAGATAACGCTTTTCGACCGTGAATTCACCATTGCGGATGTGCTTGATGAAACGGGAATGGGCTACGATAACAGCATTTTCATTCCCTATGAAACTGCCGACGAGATAACATCGTCCGAGGAGTATAAATTCATGTTCGGCGAGAAAACGGGGCTTGTATCAATGCTTCTGGTGAAGAATTCTCCCGACGGGGATATAAAGGAAACGGAAGCAGCTGTGAACAGCGCACTGGCAGGCAGCGAGGCTAAGGTCTATCCCATAGATGAGCTTTCGGCTGACCTGAGAAGCCATATTGACCTTATGACGGCTGTGACGAAGATAGTTTCTGCTTTTGCAGTTATTCTTGCGGCTGTGGCGCTTTTTGCAATGGTCACCATCACGTTCCGTCAGCGCCGCAGGATAGCAGGAAGTATGCTTTCCGCAGGCTGTCCTCGTGGACGAGTGCTGAAATATTTCCTTTCGGAGTACCTTTTCCTGTTCGCCGCAGGAGCGATTTCGGGAATACTGCTGGTGTGCGTATTTCTCCTGCCGCTCCATGAGGAAGTGAAAGCAGTCCTTGAAATGCCCTACAAGCTCATATCACTTAGCGGTGCGGCGATTTTAGCGGCAAAGACTGCGGCTGTGGATATGGCAATGCTGGCATTGGCTGTATCGTTCACATTCGTGGGTATTCTCAGAACTGAGCCTGCAATGCTGATGGAGGAACAGGTATGATAAAAGGACAAAACATCACAAAGCTGTTCGGCGGAAACGGGCTGAAATGTGCCGATATTACCGTTAAAAAAGGGGAGATGGCTGGCATTTCGGGGGCATCGGGCTGCGGAAAGTCCACGCTTCTGAATATACTCACGGGTATGCTTCGTCCCGACAGCGGAACGGTGCTTATCAACGGTGTGGATATATCCTCACTTTCCGAAAAGAAGCGCACCGCTCTGAGGGGCAATGTTATAGGCTATGTTATGCAGAAGAATTCGCTTCTGCCCGAGCTTACAGCATTGCAGAACATCATGTTCCCTGCGCTGACTGCGAAAAAGTCTCCCGATGTGAAGAAAGCGGAGGAGATAGCCGAAAGGCTTGCCATTACCGATCAGCTCGGTTCTTATCCCTCACAGCTTTCGGGCGGAGAGTACCGACGGGTAATGCTGGCAAGGATACTCATGTTGGAAACTCCCATCATTGCGGCAGATGAGCCCACCTCAAACCTTGACCGAGAGAGTGCGGCGATAGTCCGTGATATGCTTATTGAAGCGAATAAAAAGGGCGTTACGGTGCTGACCGCTTCACATGATCCGCTGCTGCTGGAAAGCACGGACAGAGTTATAAACATAGGATAAAAGCGGCGAAGCCGAATATATTAAATCTATAAAGAGGAGCAGATATTATGTCAAATGAAAATGTATGTCTTAGCTGCGCTGACTGCGGCGTGCTGAACTGTCTCAACAGAAACAAAAAATACCCCGAGTTCTGTCCCACAACTGCACTGACCGAGGAAGAAATAAACGAGGTCGCTGCACTTTACACCAACAGAACAAACAAAAAGGTAGCCGTTACCGCCGCTGAGATAGAGGGCGAATTCTACGGAAAATATACCAGAGTTGAAGAAATAATCGAGTTTGCAAGACGTATCGGCGCTAAGAAGATAGGTATTGCAACTTGTGTTGGTCTTATGGAGGAGAGCAGGATATTTGCTAAGATATTAAGGCTCAACGGCTTTGAGGTGTACGGTATCGGATGTAAGGTGGGCTCTGTCAACAAGACCTCCATCGGCGTAAGAGAGGAGTACACCTGTGTGACAGGCCCTGTAATGTGCAACCCCATCATGCAGGCTAAGCTGCTTGCTAAGAATAAGGTAGACCTCAACGTTGTTGTGGGACTTTGCGTAGGTCACGACAGCCTGTTCTATAAGTATGCAAAGGGTCTTACCACAACTCTCATCACAAAGGACAGAATGCTCGCTCACAATCCTGCGGGTGCACTTTATCAGGCAAGAGCATATTACAAGAAACTGCTTCATGCTCCCGTTGGCGCTGAGCTGGACAGATCAAAGCTGTCCCCCGGAGCAGAGGTAGACGATAAGGAGTAATAGATAATGAAGAAGATAAATGCCTTTCTGCCGCTTATTTCTTCAGCGGCGGCAGTTATAGTCGCATTTGCGGTCAAGGACTCGCCGCTTCATCAGAAGTCCGCTCATCCGTATTTTGCGTATCTGCTGATAATTATAACCGCCGTTTACTATATCGGTGCGATCATATCGGCAAACAGAGTGAAAAAACAGAAGAAAAAGGCTGAGCATCCGCCTTTCTACAGAGCACTTTTCGTGGCAGGTGTGGTACTTTTCTTCAACATCCTCAATATACTGACAGTCAAGACAGCACTTCTTCCTGTTCTGTATTTCCCGTCCCTTGACAGAGTGTTCGGTACTCTTGTGGAGGACAGGGAGCTTATACTGAAATGCATAGGATTTTCAATGGGACTGCTGGCAAAGGGCGTTATCGGCGGACTTGTCATCGGCTTCTTCATGGGTATCGCCGTTGGCTTCAGCAAGACTGCTGAGTACTGGATAAACCCGATAATACGTATTCTCGGTCCTATCCCCTCAACAGCATGGATACCGATACTTCTTGTGGTTTTCACAAAGGCAAGCAGCGCAAGTGCTTTCATCATCGGTATCTCTGTATGGTTCCCGACAGCTGTGCTTACATCAAGCGGTATCTCCAATGTAAAGAATTCCTACTTCGAGGTATCCTCAACTCTCGGTGCAAGCAATTTCCATAAGATATTCCGCATCGGTGTGCCTGCGGCTATGCCGAGCATATTCCTCGGTCTGTTCAACGGTATCTGCGGCTCTTTCGTGGCACTTATGACCGCTGAGATGATAGGTGCAAAGTACGGCATTGGCTGGTATGTCAACTGGCAGAAAGAAATGATGGCTTATTCAAATGTTTACGCAGGTCTGATAGTTATTGCTGTGCTGTTCTATCTTATCATCACAGTTCTTTTCAAGGTGCGTGACAAGGTTCTCGGATGGCAGAAGGGTGTGATAAAATGGTAGGCTCGATCAAATTTGACGGCGTTAAAAAGGACTTCCTCACTATGGAGGGGGAGACAGTCAACGCTCTCAGCGGCGTTGACCTTGAAATTGAAAAGGGCAGCTTTGTGTGCCTTATTGGTCCGTCAGGCTGCGGAAAATCTACCATGCTCCGCCTGCTGGCAGGACTTGACACTCCCACAGAGGGAACTATATATATCGACGACAAAAAGGTGACCCGTCCCGACTACGACAGGGGACTGGTTTTCCAAGACCCTAACCTTTTCCCGTGGCTGAACATTTACGATAATATCGCATTCGGACTTAAAGTCCGCAAGCTGTTCAAGGACAGGAAAAACGATGTGGGCGAGTTCATAGAACTGGTAGGACTGAAAGGCTTTGAAAATTCCTTTCCGCACCAGCTTTCGGGCGGTATGTGCCAGAGAGCGTCCCTTGCAAGGGCACTGATAGGACATCCGCAGGCACTTCTTCTTGATGAGCCTCTGGGCGCTCTGGATGCATTCACAAGGATGAATATGCAGGATGAGCTGCTGAGGATAAAGAAAGAAAAGGAAATGACAATGATAATGGTCACCCATGATGTTGACGAAGCAGTTTATCTGGCAGATAAGATAGTGGTAATGACCCCACGTCCTGCAAAGATAGAACAGATCATCGATGTAAGACTTTCACAGCCCCGTGACAGAAACAATGCTGAGTTTATAAGGCTCAGAAGCAAAATACTGCAAATACTCGACTTTGCAGGCAAGGAAAAAGAAGTCGAGTACAGTATATAATAAATTATTGCGGCAATAAAATATCAAAAAAAGCGGCGAAGCCGCATAGACCGGGGTCAAGGGGGATGTTATCTCCCTTGCAGGGAGGTGTGCGAGGAGGGGCATAGCCCCTCCTAAGAGGTAGTGTGACAAGCGGAGCTATGTCACACGGCTGTTTATCAAATACTTCCCTCGGCTTGACCGACGAAATAATTATTGTTATTTAATTGCCTATGAGAAATTGGAGAAGATAAGTATGAAAAGAAAAGCATTATCATTATTAATGGCATCCGCTGTACTCCTTACAAGTGCGGCAGGCTGCGGAAGCCAGTCAGCTTCGACCACCGACAACGGCGGCGAATACGTACTCAAGATAGGTGAAGCACAGGGCGCACTCTGTCACGCACCTCTCCAGATAGCTATGGAGAACGGCTTCCTCGACGACGAGGGTATCAAGTGGGAGAGAGTTGACTTCGGCAAGAGCGACATTCAGGCTGCTCTCGGCGCAGGAACTATCGACTGCGGATTCGGTCTTGTGGGCAAGTTCATCCAGCCTATCGAAAACGGTCTTAACATGGTCATCACAGCAGGTATGCACACAGGCTGCACAAAGCTCCTTGTTAAAAAGGATTCGGGCATTACCTCGGTAAACGACCTGAAGGGCAAGAAGATCGGTGTATCTTCTCTTGCTGGTTCGGAAGCTGTAACAGCTAAGCGTCTGCTTTTCTCAAGCGGCTTTGATATCAATGCAGACAGCAAGGATATAGAGTTCCTTGTATATTCCACAACAGACCAGCCTATCGCTCTCCAGAACGGTGCGGTAGATGCTATTTGTGTTATGGACCCCGTTGCTTCACAGGCTGAGGCTGAATACGACCTGCTTGCTCTTATGGATACAGCAAAGACTGAGCCTTATGCTTCCGAATACTGCTGTGTAACATTCGTATCAACAGAGCTTGCAGAACAGCACCCCGACATTGCTGCAAAGTTCACAGATGCCTGCCTTAAAGCGTCTGCATGGGTAGCTGCAAATCCCGAGGAAGCTGCAAAGATACAGGTTGAAAAGGAGTACGTAAGCGGCGACGCTGCAACAAACGGTGAGATACTCAAATCCTATGAATTCGTTCCAAGCGTACAGGGCGGTTATGATGCACTGGTAAACGTTGCAAACGAGCTTTATGATATCGGTATTCTGAACCAGTCAACAGATGTTAATGCTCTTGTTGAGCGTACATTCAAGAAGTTCGACAACGTTCCCGATTCCTACAAGGCAGAGGGAAACACATTCACACCTGTTTCGTGAGTGCTGCCAGTAAATATGTTTCATTAAAGCGGCTTTTTTAAGCCGCTTTTTTGTATGCTAAAAAGTCATTTTTTACACGCTGACGGGCGCCATTTGAGCTCCCCTCAGAAAATGCAAACTTGCGGTTTTATTGTTGTTTGAGGACTGCCAAAGGCAGCCCCTACAAGGCAGAATTAAGGCGAAAATTCAACGGGGCGTGGGCATTGCCCCCTACAACTACTTTCTGATTTCTACTCACTACTTACCACTCACTAAAAAATGAAACTTGCCTTTTCAAAAAAGATATGATATAATGAGGGCAGATAATGTTCACGGACGGAGGTGTGAGGATGAGCTTAGAGCTGACTGATGAGATCCGCAGTATGCATTTTTCTGCGCCGATTAGGTCTGAGCAGATGAAATACTTTACCGAGCATTTCGCTCTGGCGGTGCTGAAATACTGCTATGACGATTTCGGCGGCTGGACTGTGAACGACGCTCCCGACCTGCAAAGCGGCGACAAGACCTGCGGTATCGAGGTGACCGAGCTTGCCATCGACCTCAACAGGGCGATAGTGGGGGACTGCCTGCAATACTGGGAGACAGGGGACGTTAAGTACAGAAACAAGGCTGAGGGACGAGGTGCGGCTTATGTGGATATGTATTACATCCTCCCGACGGTGGACTCAAACGACGAGCTGGCGGCGCTGGAAAAGATATTCCGCAAGAAGCTGAAAAAGATCGAGAACTACAAAAAGCACGGCTTCGGAAAGCTGGGGCTCATGCTTGTGATGGACGGACTTCCCATCCCCTCCACCGTGCGCTACTGGGCGGATATAGTGAGGGTATTGCAGTCGGATTCCATAAACAAATATGACAAGGTGTACTTCACCTACAGCTCAATGCTGAGCTGCTATGACTGCATAAGCGGCACCACCGAGGATATCCCCATAAACAGCGGCGACTACAGCGCACTGAAAAAACTCGCCCGTTCGGAGATAGAATTATGAATTGTTAGTGATGAGTTTGGTGACGAGAATTTATTCATGAATAAAAAATATATTAATTCAAAAATCAGCGGGCGAACATTGTTCGCCCCTACACTGAAAAATGAAAATAGGCAAATTGTAGGGGCGCACATTGTGCGCCCGTGCTCTATTTGAAGTTTTTTCAACAAACCATAATCCCCCGAAAATTTTCGGGGGATATTTTTGCCTTGCCGCTTAAAAGAGTTAAGCACAAATCACTAATAACTGATAAATTTATAAAAATAATTGTTGAAATATACGGATATATGTGTTATAATATACTTATCTTTTTTGTTACAAGGAGGTCACTATGGCTGACGCAAAATCTATTACTGAAGAATTTATCAGTTCCTCTGCTGTGAATTCCTCTGCTCTTGCAAATGCAAAGAAAATATCCAAATCAGGCGGTTTCAGAACACTCTACAAGTCCAAGGACGAGACCCTCATTTTCGGCGACTGCTACGGAAGCGGCAGCAAGCCTTATAATGCATCCGTTGATTTTTCGGGCGAAACGGCGGTGTTCCGCTGTTCATGCCCCAGCAGGCAGATACCCTGCAAGCACTGTCTTGCTCTTATGTGCGACTGGGCGGCAAAAAAAGAATTCACAGTTGCGGAGATACCCGAGGATATCACAAGGAAACGTGAGAAAATAGAGAAACGTGCGGAAAAAGCCGCATCACCCGACAAGGAAAAGGCTGCTCCAAAGCCGAACAAGTCCGCTGCCGCAAAGAAGCTGAAAAAGCAGCGTTAGGGACTGGAGCTTGCGGAGAAGTTCGTGCATGATATCCTCACAAACGGCATAGGCTCGGTGAATAAGGCGGCTTGTCAGCAGTACAAGGGACTTGCAAAGCAGCTCGGTGACTACTATCTCCCCGAACCGCAGGCGATAATGAACGAGATAATACAGGCGGTCAGCAATATTTCCGAAGAACCCGACGACAGGGAAACTAATAATATCATAGCCCTCTGCGTAAGGCTTGGCTCGGCTGTCAAAAAGAGCCGTGACTATATCGACGCAAAGCTGGAATCAGGCGAGGTGCTGCCCGAGGATAATATCCTTTATGAAGAAATGGGCGGAGTTTGGAAGCTGTCACAGCTTAAAGAGCTGGGGCTTTTCCGTGAAAATACAGCACTTTTGCAGCTTTCCTTTGCCCGTATCGACGACGTAATGCACCAGAGCTTTGTTGACGAGGGCTACTGGCTCGACCTTGACACGGGGGATATCTTCCGCACCGACAATATCCGCCCCTACAAGGCAATGAAGTATATCCGGACCGAGGACGCTAAGTTTGACCTTTATGTGGTTCAGGAGCTTTATCTCTACCCCGGAAGCCTGAACAGGCGTGTACGCTGGGAGGTGTCGGAGAGCTTTACTGCCGAGGAAAAGGACTACAGACAGGCTCTTTCAAAGGCGGAGACATCTATTTCCGCAGCGGTGAAAAAGGCGAAGAATGAGCTGAAAAATACCCTTTCACGCCCCTATGCGGCTGTGCTCATAAGGTTCGACAGCATTGAATATGCCGCTGACGGTCACGGTGTTATGAAGTGCGGCGAGGAGACTATCGCTCTCAGCGATTGCAGAGAATATCCCGATGCCTGCAAGACACTTAAACTCATTGCAGGCGGTATCGGCGGCGGTGCAGTTTTCGGCGGACTTTTCTACAATGCACAGGAGCACCGTTTCACTCTCAGCCCGTTCTCGGTGGTCACAGAAAAAGATATCATAAGGCTCTAAGGAGGAAGCTATGGAAGTTAAAACAAATCCCTTTTATGAACTCAGAAACAGACTTTATGCATCTGCGGCGGCAGGCTGTGCGCTTATTGCCGAGGATTTCCGCCTTAAACGTGCTATCGAGGCTTTTCAGCCCCTGTCCGAGGCTAACAAGGTATTCGGCAGGCTGTACGCTATGTGCAACGCCCTCCTGACCTCCGAGAATAAAGCCGCTGATATCATCGACTGTATCGCCCTTGCGGACGCTCTTGCCGTTACTCAGGGAACTTTTGCGGACGGCAGCGAGACTGCGCCTGTTCCTGCTGATGATTTTATCAAGCCTGTCCGCATGACTGTGAACGAGCTTGAAAGCAACAGAGAGTATATCCGCAAGCTGCAATATACAGACCAATCTTATTATGTCAGCGCATACGATTCTATGACCGATCCGAGAATGATCGGTTCATTATTCAATATCGCAGGCAAAAACGGTTCAGGTGTTGCGACTTTTCTCTCCAATCTTTTAGCAAAATACGGCGATGATATAGTACCGCTGCTTTTTCAGAGCCTTGACCTTTACAACAAGAATGCTACAGGCAATCAGGTACGTATCATAAGCGCAAATTTCCGTGAGAAATACAATGACAGATACATACAGCTTGCCGAGGATGAAACGGTCACAGCAAATATAAGGATCGCAGCTATTGAAGCCATGCAGTATGAGCCGAAAAATGAGGAGCGTCTGCTTGATCTCTATAAATTATCAAAGGGCAAGATCAAGAACGCCGCCCTTATCTCGCTTGTGAGAATGAACGCTCCCTCCGCTGAAGCTATCGTTGAAAAGGCTCTCACAAAGTCCAAGCCTGATTATGAATTAGCTTGCGAATCGGACTCAAAAGCTGCTGAGGACTATGTGAGAAAGCTGCATTTTGATAAGCTGTACGAGGCTTATAATACCGCAGGGGAACTGCCTAAATTTTCGGCGAATTTTGATCTTCTCGGAAATAAGAAGAACATAGGCGATGTGTTCGAGAAATGGGGCGAATACTACAGCAGCAGACCTCTGAAATATGATATCAGCAGCAGAACTCCCGACTATTACTATGAAAATGAAACTCTCATTGAAAATCTCTACAAACACGGTGATAAAGAATACTTTGATATGATTCGCTCCCTTTATGAGAAATATCCCAATGTTTACGCATATTCTGCATTTTTCGCCGCACTGATAGAAGCCCCTGAAAATGCCTGCAAAAAAATATGCAAAAACCACCTTATTAATGATAAGTCACTGTTTTACGTCATTGACAAGCTGTTCAGATCTCCCGATGGCTGGTACAGAATAAAGAAAGTCCCGTACATGAATGAGGATAACTATGAGAATATAAAGCTGTTCCGAAAGATACCCGATGATATGATAGAGTTCCTGACAGACACATCGGTGATATATGATTTTAACGAGCTTGAAAAAAACTTCAAAAGCCATGAAGAACTTTGGACAGCCGAAGAAAATATGAGGTGGAGATGTGTTGCTTTAAGCTCCATTCTCTGTATATGCGGCGATGATGAAAGTGAAAGGATAAAAGCTGCCGCTGCGGAATATGCATGGGCAATGGCAAAGAAGTATCCGATAAGTCAGGCTCTTACTTTCCTGAAAGAATTCGGCGGCAGACCCCTTGACGAAGATATTATCTATAATTATGTCAAGTACAGTAAAATAACAATGAAAGGTCATTTCTCGTTTTCTAATACAATGGAAAGATCAGATGTTCCCGAGGATGTTCTCAGAAAAGTTTGTCAGAGGATAATGAATGATTTCTCTGATAACAGCGATCTTATCTCACACGTAAAAATAGTGCTTGAAAAACTTGATGCAAAGGAGCAATAACAATGGCACAGGAAATACTCAGGCTGTCCGCAGAACAGCTTTACAAGAACGAAATAGACGCACTTATCGCAAACGAGAACGCTCCCATACCAAAGGGCTGGCAGATGTCGCCAAAGTCGGTGCTGACCTATATCATGGGCGGAAAGGTCGGGGATACGGTCATTACCCCTAAGTATATGGGCGACAGGCGAGTGGTCGAGATATGCATTGCCACCCTCCTTACCGACCGTGCACTTCTTCTCATCGGCGAGCCGGGAACGGCTAAATCATGGCTTTCGGAGCACCTTACCGCCGCTGTCAACGGCAATTCCACTCAGGTGATACAAGGCACGGCAGGCACTACTGAGGAACAGATACGCTACTCGTGGAACTACGCCATGCTCCTTGCACAGGGACCGTCTTTTGATTCACTGGTAAAAAGTCCCATATACAACGCTATGGAAACAGGCACTATCGCCAGATTCGAGGAAATATCCAGATGTGCAAGCGAGGTTCAGGACGCCCTTATTTCCATCCTCTCCGAAAAGCGCATATCCATCCCCGAGCTTTCCGAGGAAGTTGCAGCTAAAAAGGGCTTTTCAGTTATCGCCACCGCAAACACTCGTGACAAGGGCGTAAACGAAATGTCCTCGGCGCTGAAAAGGCGTTTCAACATCGTCGTTCTTCCGCCGCCGTCGGATATGAACACCGAAATAAACATCGTCAAGACCCGTGTTGCTCAGCTTTCAAAGGATATGGGACTGAACGCTTCCATGCCAAAGGACAGCGACTTTGAGAAGATAGTTACCGTATTCCGTGAGCTTCGTGAGGGCAAAACTCTTGACGGACAGCTTAAAATAAAGCCCACAAGCGGCGTTCTTTCGTCGGCTGAGGCTATCTCTCTCATGGTCAACAGCATGGCTCTTGCAGGCAGCTTCGGAAACGGTACAGTTACCGATTCAGAGCTTGCCGCCGCTTTGCAGGGCGCTGTAGTCAAGGACGACGACAAGGACAAAGCCGCATGGGAGGAATACCTGGAAAATATCATGCGTAAAAAGGGCAGGGAATATGCCTCCCTTTACGCTGAATGCAAGGAGCGTAACGCATAATGGCTGAGTATTACGGCGTAAGGCACTTTTCTCCCTCATGCTCGCTTTACGTCAAAGACTTCCTCGACCGTGCCGAACCCGATATTGTCCTCATTGAGGGCCCGTCCGATCTGAGCGGACTTATCGATGCTCTCAGGGACAGCAGAGTGCGTATGCCTGCGGCTGTCCTTGCCTATACCACCGAAGCGCCTGTGCGGACTGTCATGTATCCGATGTCGGGATTTTCTCCCGAATGGAACGCAATGATGTGGGCTTTTCACCATAATAAGCCCGTGGAATTCTGCGACCTGCCGTCGGGGTGTCTGCTTACAGAGGAGACAAAGGACGAGGAGATACCGCAGGCGGAAAGCGTTTACAGCAGGCTGGAAAAGGCTACGGGACTGGACACGGACACATTCTGGGAGTACCGCTTCGAGCAGTCGGAGAGCTATGAGGACTTCATTGCCGCTTTGGAGGAGTACGGAAAATCTATCCGTGAATTCTCGGTATCGGATGAGCACAACGAGCTGAGAGAGGCTTATATGCGCCGAAGAATAGCCGAATCCGAGGAAAAATACGGCAAGGCGGCTGTCATAACGGGAGCATTCCATACAAGCGGTATAAAGGGAGTGCCATATTCCGAAAAGGACAAAAAGCTGACGGAAAAGCTGAAAACTGTCCCGTCAAAGTCTACCCTCATGCCCTATTCCTACTACCGTCTTTCGTCACGCTCGGGCTACGGTGCAGGCAGTAAAGCACCTGCTTATTTTGAGATAATGTTCAAAAACAAGTGCAGGGGAGTTCCCGAAAATACCCCTGCGGAATATCTTTCGAGGATAGCGGCATATCAGCGTGAGAACGGCTTTGCGGCGTCCTCGGCTGAGGTCATTGAAGCGCTGAGGCTTGCGGAAGCTCTTGCGGCTATGCGTGGCGGCAGAGCACCTGCGCTGTCAGACCTGCGTGATGCCGCCGTTACCTGTCTCGGACACGGCAGCTTCGGTGAGATATCCCTTGCCTGCGCTTCCGTGGAGATAGGCACAAGGATAGGCGAGCTTCCCGAGGGCACGGTCTGCACATCGGTTCAGGAGGACTTTATGCATCAGCTAAAGGATCTGAAGCTGGAGAGATTCCGCACCGCAACGGCTCAGGAGCTTGACCTTGACCTTCGTGAGAATCTGCGTGTAAAGTCCGAAAAATCGGCATTCCTCGACCTCAACCGCTCGTTCTTCATGCAAAGGCTCATAGAGGCAGGGATACACTTCGGCACGCAGTTAAGTACAAATCAGGACAAGGCTACATGGTCGGAGAAATGGTCGGTATGCTGGACTCCCGAAACCGAGATACAGATAGTTGAAGCGTCGCTGAACGGCGATACTGTTGAGGAGTCCGCAAAAAATTCACTGAATATGCGGCTCATCGGCTCGGAAAAGCTCAGTGACACCGCTGATATACTCTATCGGGCTATGATGTGCGGACTTCCCGACTGCATCGGAAATGCGGCTTCGGCGGTGCAGAGAATGGCGGCTGACTGCGCTTCGCCCTCGGACGAGGGAAGAACTATCGGTACGCTTTCTGCTATTGTCCGCTTCGGAAACATAAGAAAGCTCGACCCCGAGCCGCTTATCGGCATTATCAGTCAGCTTTTCCTGAAATTCTGCCTGCAAGCGTACAATGCGTGTATATGCGACGACAATGCGGCTGAGGAAATGATAACGGCTTTAACGGCGGTCTACGACGCTTGTCTCGCTCACGATTTCCTTGACAGCGAGAGACTGAAAAAGATACTTGCGGACATTTCTGACAGCGATATCGTAAATCCTCTGCTGTCAGGCTATACCTGCGCTCTGCTGGCGGAAAAGGGCGATATCCCCCCCGAAAAACTGTCGGAACTGGTGTCACGTCGTCTGTCAAATGGTACTCCGCCTGCTGAGGGTGCGGCATGGTTCGAGGGACTTGCAAAGCGAAACCGCAGAAGTCTCATCGGCAGGCTCACTCTCTGGGAGAAGCTGTGCGATTTTATCAGCGAGCAGGACGACGAGGAGTTCAAGTCGGTGCTTATCGCTCTGCGCCGTACCTTTGCGGACTTCACCGCTGCGGAAAAGAATGATATCGCTGAGAATATAGGCGAGGTGCTCGGTATCTCAACACAGCAGGCGGCTGAGATAATCTCAGCTCCCGTTACTGCTGAGGAACAGCAGACCATCGACGAACTGGACGATTTTGATTTTGGAGATATTTGATATGGATGAAAAGCAGATACTTAAACGGTGGCGGCTGATACTGGGCGAGGAGTCACAGAAACGGTTTGAAGCAATGGGCGGAGGTGCGCTGTCTGCGGAGGATATCCTTATGGATTCGGCGCTCTCGCAGATATACGGCAGCAGCGGCACAGGCGGCAGCAAGCTCGGCGGACGGGGTCCATCCTCGCCAATGCTGACAAAATGGCTTGGCGACCTGCGTACACTGTTTTCGCCGATGGAAGTAAAGGTCATACAAAAGGACGCCATCGAGCGCAAGGGACTGAAACAGCTTCTCCTTGAACCTGAAATGCTGGAGGAGCTTGAACCCGATGTTTCAACAGCTTCGCTGCTCATCATGCTGAAAGACCAGATACCCGAAAAGTCAAAGGCAAACGCCCGTGCGTACATCGCAAAAATAGTTGAGGATATCAACAAAAGGCTTGCCGACGACCTGCGGCGCTCCGTTACTGCGGCACTGAACCGCCGTGAACATTCGCCGATTCCGTCTGCATCGGCACTGGACTACAAAATGACCATCCGCCGCAATCTAAAAAACTACGATCCCGAACGAAAGGTGCTGCTCCCCGAGAGGTTCTACTTCTTTGAACGGTCGGCAAGGTCAGCGGCGAGAACGGTGATACTTGACATCGACCAGAGCGGCTCTATGGGAGAATCGGCTATATATTCGTCCATCATGGGCTGTATCCTTGCAAGCATCAGCTCGGTGAAAACTCATATCGTCGCATTTGACACCGCTGTCAACGACCTGACCGCACTTTGCAGCGACCCTGTTGACCTGCTGTACGGTATTCAGCTTGGCGGCGGCACGGATATCAACAATTCCGTTGCCTACTGTCAGGAGCTTGTGACCGACCCTGAAAAGACAACAATGTTCATCGTGACAGATATGTACGAGGGCGGCAACCGTGCACAGCTTATCCGCAGACTGGAGGAGCTGAAAGAGTCGGGAGTAAACGTGGTCATACTCCTTGCCATCTCCGACAGCGGCTCACCATGCTACGATTCATCCCTTACGGAAAAAGCAGCAGCACTGGGTATACCATGCTTTGCCTGCCCGCCCGAAAAACTTCCCGAGCTCCTTGAAGCAGCCCTTAAACACCGAAGCCTCGACCAGTTTAGCAGAACTGCGTATGACAAGAAATAAAAAGCGGCTTTGCGGTTGGTTTGTACATTTAGAAAATCCGTACCTTTTATTGGGGAAAACCCTTTTGAAAAGGGTTCTCCCCGATAGAAAGTATGAACTTCTGAATACACAAACCAGCCGCAAAGCTGCTTTTTATTCGCTGTCCGTATAATACTCCTCCAGTTTGGGTCTTGCTGACACGTAGTATTTTTCCAGAGCCTTGTCGAAGTGCTTGCCTATGCCCTCCATGATTATCTTATCAGCCTGTTCAAACGACATTCGCTCCTTGTAGACACGTTTGCTGACCAGAGCGTCGTAAACGTCGGCAATTGCCATTATCCTTGCTTCAAGTGGTATCTCCTCACCTTTGAGCCCCTCGGGATATCCCGATCCGTCCCATCGCTCGTGGTGATAGTGGGCAACATTTTCGGCTATCACTTTAAGCTCCTCGTCGTCGGTATTTTTCAGTATCTCGTGGACTATCCTTGCGCCCTCTGCCGCATGAGTTTTCATGACTGCGTATTCCTCGTCGGTGAATCTTCCGGGCTTTCGGAGTATGGCATCATCAACGGCTATTTTACCCAGATCGTGCATAGGTGCGGACTTTATGAGGTTTCGGCAAAAGCTCTCGCTCAGCTCCATTTCGCCCTGTTCTATGATTTCGGTCAGCAGTATCTGCACGCAGTCGCTGGTTCGTCTGATATGTCCGCCTGTGGAGTTGTCACGGCTTTCGACCATCATTGCCATGCTGAGTATGAGGTTATCGTTCATTTCGACGATATGTGAGGTCTTTTCGGCAACTTCCTCTTTAAGCTCGGTGTTGAAGCTGTCGAGAAGTGCGATATACCGCTGATTCTGGGTATCATCCGTGATGTAAACCTGATAGCCACGCTTATGTCTGCCGTCGGAGAGGTAGCTGATATTCACAAGGTAGGTCTTATCGCCGCATCTGTAATAGAATGTATCGATGGAGTTGTCCATTCTGAACTCCTCCAGCCATTTCATTATCTTAGCGCCGGACCTTGTGGAATCGGCAGGCTTGTCCACAATAAGCTCGTTGAGCTCGGGAAAAACCTTTTTTGCGGCGTCGTTGCTTCCGAGGTATCTGTAGCTGAAATCAAAGGAGATAAGTCCCGTTTCGCCTTTGAGCACCACCGAGGTTATCACGGTATCCTGAATATTGTAAAGCACCAGCTTGTGGTTGATTATCAGGTACACGATAAGCGCCACATCGTAGGCAAAGGGGACGAATTCCACATCGGGAAAAAAGTCGATATAGCTGTACATCTTCCTGCTGAGGAAAAAGCTGATAAAAGCCAGTAATTCGGGAAGTGACAGCAGAGCGATAAAGCGGTTGGATACCTGATTCTTGTGGAATATGCCGAACACCATAGCGCCCATGCTGAGGATGAAATAGGTCAGCACCATAAGGTAGAAGAACTTGTGGAGCACACCGTAGTCCTTTGTGATGACGGATATGCCGTTTTCACGGGCGAACCCGATGTTCTTGTAGTAGAGGTCGTTTTCGCCTATCTGCTGGGTGAACAGCATAACGACCGTGGTGATGAGGTAGAGGATCAGCTTGACATAGCGGTTCAGCTTGATATCGCAGAGGGTGAATACCACAAGCGTGACCATGAGTATGAGATAGCATCCGCTGATATAGATGAATTTAAGTGCCACGACAGCTTCACTGAGGGTCACGCTCTTGCAGAGAAGAAACTGAGAGAGGTTGCTGATGGGCACAAGGGTGAATATCATCGAAATATGGATATCATAATGTCGGTGATAGGAAAAGGCGTACATGAGCAAAAGTACCATAGATACAGAAAATGCAGCAAAATAATAGGTTTCGACCATTTATCATCCCCCATTCACGTATTGTATACGACCATATTATATCATTTTTTGTCGAAAATGTCAAATCCGAGCCGGCGTCACGAGCTGGCGTCAGCTCGCTGCACGAAATTAGTACTTGACAAATCGAAACGGATGTGATAATATATTATACAGTAAGCGACGGCGCTTCTCCATTGGGAGGAGTGCCGCCTTTTTTATTTTGTAATTGCGGAGGAACAAAAATGTGTACTATAATGTGCTATTGCCGCTGTGAGAGCGGTATGGAAAAGGTAATGAAGGGGCTGGAGGCTACTGTCTCACGTGGACCCGACGATTGCCGTATTATCGAGCTCAGTGACGGTGTTATGGGATTCCAGAGACTTGCCATAATGGGACTTACTGCTGACGGTATGCAGCCCTTTGAGCTGGACGGAAACTATATCGTTTGCAACGGCGAGATCTACGGATTTGAGAAAATAAAAAAAGACCTGATAACTAAGGGCTATACTTTCAAGAGCGGCAGCGACTGCGAGGTGCTTCTGCCTATGTACAGGGAGTACGGCACTGATATGTTCCGCAGGCTCGATGCGGAATTTGCCTGCATTATCTACGATGCCAAAAGCCGTGGATTTATTGCTGCTCGTGACCCCATCGGCATACGTCCGCTGTATTACGGTCACGACGCTGACGGCACTCTTGCCTTTGCCAGCGAGCCGAAAGACCTTGTGAAGATTTGCAGCGATATCAAGCCTTTTCCACCCGGTCATTACTACAAGGACGGCAAGTTCGTCTGCTACTGCGATATAACCCACGTGGACGAGGTAATAAGTGACGACCTTGAAACTGTCTGCGGCAACATCAAGGCAAAGCTGATAGACGGTGTGAAGAAAAGGCTTTCCGCAGACGCAAAGGTCGGATTCCTGCTTTCCGGCGGTCTGGATTCTTCACTTGTCTGCGCTATTGCACAGAAAGAAAGCAGCGAGCCCATTAAGACCTTTGCTATCGGCATGAACACCGATGCCATCGACCTGAAATACGCAAAGCAGGTGGCAGAATATATCGGCAGCGACCATACAGAGGTAATTATCACTAAGGACGACGTTATTTCCGCTCTTGAAACTGTTATCCGACTTCTCGGCACTTACGATATCACCACCACCCGTGCAAGCATGGGAATGTATCTTCTCTGCAAGGCTATCCATGAGCAGAGCGACATAAGGGTACTGCTGACAGGAGAGATATCCGATGAGCTGTTCGGTTACAAATATACAGATTTTGCCCCGTCCGCTGAGGCTTTCCAGCAGGAATCGGTGAAGCGTGTGAAAGAGCTGCATATGTACGATGTGCTCCGTGCAGACCGCTGTATATCGGTAAACTCACTTGAAGCAAGAGTGCCTTTCGGTGACCTTGATTTTGTGAAGTACGTCATGGCAATCGACCCCGAGATGAAGCTGAACAAATACAACAAGGGCAAATATCTGCTCCGTCACGCTTTCGAGGGGGACTATCTGCCAAACGATATCCTCTACCGTGAAAAAGCCGCTTTCTCCGATGCAGTGGGACATTCTATGGTCGACCATCTGAAAGAATATGCCGAGGGATTTTATTCCGATGAGGAATTCAGAGAAAAAGCCGAAAAATATACCCACGCTAAGCCGTTCACTAAGGAGTCTCTGCTTTACCGTGAGATATTTGAAAAGTATTATTCAGGTCAGAGCGAAATGATAGTTGATTTCTGGATGCCAAACAAGGACTGGGAGGGCTGCAACGTCAACGACCCGTCTGCAAGAGTGCTGTCTAATTACGGCGAGAGCGGTAAATAATGTGGCAACTGTGCTTATTTAGTAATTCTTACTTTTATCGGGGGAAACCTTTCTGAGGAAAGGTTCTGAGTGTCAAAAAACATCATTTTAAATTGTAGATATGCGGGCGGCGGAACGCCGCCCCTACAGATGATAGCGATATATCAACAAATTGCAGGGCGCCGTTTCGGCGCCCGTGTTGGTCTTGACTGAATTTGTGTTTGTGGTATAATTATACTCGGCGCTACAGCAAAATATCCATAAATGCTTGTATAAATTCCAAATAACTGCGTCAAACTTTCTCACCATACGAAAGTATGCTTTCAAAAGTTTTCCTTGTTCTTTGAAATTTCTACGGCGCATTTTCTGTAT
>JAFVBU010000277.1 GCA_017479805.1 Ruminococcus sp. | reverse complement strand
TCCGTTGCTGTTAATGTTCTTTTCAAAAACGGAAGCACCCCGAAGATACTTGACAATTACATTTATATAGTAAAGGATTCGGATAATGTCAGCACATGGCTCGACACAGGCGCAGCGGTCATCGCTCCCGACGCAGCGAACCTTTCCATAGCAAAGGGCGATATCGTTCTCTGCCACCCTGCTGACGCTCCCGATCAGCTTCTCCCGAGAAGTATCTACAATATCGACATCGACGACGAGGGTATCTCCACCTTTACTACAGCCGATGCCGCTCAGATACCAAGCGAACAGACTATCACAAAGGATAAGATCGTTGCAGTCTGCACAGGTCACACTGTAAGCGCTGAGCTGGGTCAGGCTATCTCCTTTGTTCAGACCATCCCCGGTCTCGTTGCTCTGCTCATTATCCCCTGCGTTCTCCTGCTGATACTCCTCATCGCTAAGATAGTTTCATCCAAGTCCGATGATGAGATAGTACCCGAGGACGATTACGACTTCTACGAGTACGAGGGCGAGGGCAAGAAGAACAAGAATGCCCCGAAGCAGCCTGCTTCACACGAAAAAGCACCATCAGCTCCCCTCTTTGAACCGTCACAGGAGATACAGCCAAGCGACGACTTAGAGCGCAAGAAGATGTCTATTGCTGAGAATTTCAGCCAGAAGAAGGTCAATCCAAACTCTCCTTACCAGAAGGAAAAGGAGCGTACAATGCAGTTCAAGGCTCAGATGGCAGCAAAGCAGGAAAATGCACCGTCAAATTCCCCTGCGCCTACAGCCGACACTCTCAGGGACGAGATACTGAAGAAGAACGAAAAGGGCAACACAGGCTCATTCGGCGCTATCAAGCCCCTCGACAGACCTGCACAGCAGCCTGTTGAAGCAAAGCCTGCCGAGACACCTGCACAGCCGAAAAAGAGCAGCAGCCCTGATATTTCCGATATCATCAAAAAGAGCGAGAACAGCGCACGCAAGAAAAAGGTTGACGATATGAACGTTGACGACCTCATCAAGCTCATCGAGGATGAGAAAAAGAAGCTCTGATAATGACTTAAAAGCCGCATGGGAATTTTACCGTGCGGCTTCTTTAATTCATAATTCATAATGCATAATGCATAATTCATAATTTTAGGTATAAGGTGTCAGAAATTGAGAATGTAGGGGCGCAAGCTGATGTCAGCTTGACCACATTCACGCTCCCACTCGCAAAGCTCGTTCACTCTCTGCGAGGCTTTTACTCTGCTTTCGCTCGCTGTTACATATTCAGGGGGCTGTAGTGGCGCACAGTGTGCGCCCGTGGGATACCCCAAATTTGCAGCGTTCCCTACAAATTATTACCGCAAATTGCATTGCAACACACGGGCGGATGATATCCGCCCCTACAACCTGATACCCATTTTGTTACAGCGAGCGAAAGCAGACTGACCGCACCGCAGAGAGTGAACGAGCTTTGCGAGAGGGAGCGTGAGTGTGGTTGCCCGAATGTGAGGTAGGATTCTGTCTGAACATGAGGGTATGTCGGCATTGGATGTAAAGCCGACCGAGCTGACGTCAGCTCGATTTGACAAACTTTAGATATAGTGCTATAATAAGATGTTGGTATCATAAAATATAATCGAAAGGAGGCTGATATGATGAGCGATGAACAACAGAATGAGCCGCTGACCGAGGAAAGCAAAGGCGCAGGCTTCGGCGGTATGCTGACCATCCTCGGCGCTTACTTCCTGAAAGTCCTGACAGCTATACTCCTCGGCTTTATCAAAGGCTTAGGTTTCATCTTCACCGAGATAAAGGAGCTGTTCATCCTCTTTGCCAAGGCGCTGAGATGGATATTCCGTGACCTCTCCGCTCCCATGAAAGAACGTATCGCTCTGAACAGGGAACTGCAAAGAGAAATGGCGGCGGCTAAGAAAATAGATCAGGATGCGTACAAAGCCGCTTCAAAAAGGTTCTGGAAGTCCTACCTTTTCGGCAAAAGCGGTCTGGTTTTCACTTCCCTCAACTATCTGCTCCCCATCGTTTCAATTATCATCCTCATAAGCGTTATCCGCTACGGCAGCGGTATAGAGTACGGCATAAGCATCGAGTATAAGGGCAAGGAACTTGGTGTTATCAATTCCGAATCCGAGTACGACGAGGCGAGCCGTGAAATAAGACAGCGTATCTCCTACGCAGGCGCTGACAGCGATTCCTTCGACCTCAATGCCGACCTTTCGCTGAAGCTCATCTCAGGCGGCGATAAGATGCTTTCGTCAAAACAGCTCGCCAATGAGATACTTGCCGCTTCGGATGAGGAGCTTTCTGAGGGCTACGGTGTTTATATCGACGGCACTTTCGTCGGCGCTGTCAAGGATAAGGACGCCGTTCAGGAAGCGCTGGACGAGAATCTGCTGAAATACCCCATCGAGGGCGTTGTCAAGGATGTTTCCTACAAGAACGATATCGAGTACGCTAAGGGTATGTACCTTGCAGGAAGCGTTCTCCCCGAAAGACAGATGATAAAGCTGCTTACCTCGTCCAAGAAGAAAAAGGCGGTCTACGTTGCCCAGAGCGGCGACACATCCGCTACTATCGCACAGAAGTTCAGCATGGACGTAAAAGAGCTTGAAGATATGAACGCAGGTCTTTCAAAAGCCTGCCGTACAGGACGTCTTGTCAACGTCACCGAGACCGAGAGCTATCTGCCTATCAAGTACATTCGTGAGATAGAGCTTATTTCGTTCCTCGACTACGAGACTATCGAGGTCGAGACCAGTGAGCTGAACCTCGGCACAAGGGAAACTCTCGTCAAGGGCGAGCGTGGCGAAAAGGTCAACAGCATCGAGATAACCTATGTTGACGGCAAGGAGTACGCAAGGCGAAATGTTGGCTCGAAGATAACCAAAGTCCCTGTTGTTGAGCAGATAGGCATTGGAACTTACAAGGCACGCCCCTACAGCGCAGATACTAAGCTGTACGGCACAGGACAGTTTGCATGGCCTGTTGACGGCGGATGGGTCAGCGACGTGTTCATCAGTGACCGTAACCACAAGGGCTTCGATATTGCTGCGGATATGGGTACTGATATCTATGCGGCTGGCGACGGCGTTGTTGTTTCCGCAGGCTGGAATCCTGGAGGATACGGCTATTTCGTAATGATAGACCACCTTGACGGCTACCAGACGGTATACGCACATATGAGTCAGGTCTACGCTGTTGTGGATACACAGGTAAAGCGTGGTCAGCTTATCGGTGCAGTAGGCTCAACAGGCGACTCAACGGGTCCGCACTGTCACTTTGAGGTGCGATACATGGGTGTTTGCTACGACCCTGCACAGTTCATGTACACCGCTGATTATACCGAGGATATGGACTTGTCCGAGAGAACCACGGATATAAACGGCGAGACCGTGACAACGACTACAACAACGGCGGTCGATGAATATGACGAGTACGGCGAAGATGATGAACTGACCGAAAGCACGTCCAAGAAAACGACCAAAAAGAAAACGACAACTAAAAAGACCACGACCCAAAAACAAACCACCACAACTACTACGGAGTTTGTGGAAAAGGCTACACATTGAGAAAAAAGGCGGACAGTTGTCCGCCTTTTTCAGGTATCAGGTTGTAGGGGCGAGTTCTGCTCGCCCGCCATTTTTTTAACAATTACCTGTTTTTGAGCCGCAGTCAGTAATCATTAGGCATCGCCCCTCAGCGTATCCAAAAACATCAGTTTAAATTGTTGATATGTGGGCGGCGGAACGCCGCCCCTACACCTGATACCTTTTTCTCTGACACCTGATACCTAATATCACACAGCAAAAAGGGCGCACTAAAGGGCGGCGCTAATATAGCAGTATAATCCAAACTACTATATTAAGACCAAAACAGCGAGCTATGAAAATGAAATACCGATACTTCATGGTGTGTGAAGTATCGGTATTTTTCGTTATATATCAAGCCTTATCCGAAAATGCTATCCAGCTTCGCTTCCAAAGTTCCATCCTTAGCCAACGGCAGTGCATCGCACTGACGCAGATGATGATGCTCGATCAGCTCACCGCCGTCAAAACCGAGAATGAAGTGCAGGGCGATCTGATAGATGATCTCAGTCGGGGCAAGTCCGTACACCTGATGCTCAAAGATATGCTGTAAACGCAGCGTTTCGTCAGGATATGCCTGTTTCATGCCCTCGCTGTTGAACAGCCTTTTCACGATCTCAGCAATGTAGAGACCGGACTTCATATACAGGTCAGCAAAAGTCTTGCTCGGATCATCAAAGCAGCCGGGATTCTCCTGTTCCAGCATATCGACCATCTGCTTCACGATACGCTTGGGTGTGAAGATCTGATTGGTCTTCTGCGGCGGGATATAGTCAAAAATATCCTCGGTATGGGATTCATCGAAGTAATTGCCCAGCCGTGTACGCAGTGACAGGAATTCCTTGATAGAATCATCGAATACAACAGGGTCAAACAGCTTCCCGGGATAGCGCTTTTCCTCGCCTGTCTCTGCATCGGTGTAAGAACCGCCGTCACGCAGGAAACGAAACTGGTCAAGCGTGATACTGGTCACTTCATAGAACACATCATCAGGGATTATCATATCAAATGTGGACAGCGTGGTCTCCTCGTCGCCGTATGCAATCAGGAATGACGGGATCGTCCTTGCAAAGCCACGGAGGTGGTCACGGACTGCCTCCTCGATAGTCTCCTTGGTGCGCTCACGCTTCTTCGTCTCGACAGTTTTAACGACCTCCTCGCACAGAGTCGGTACAGTCTCCTCCAGTACGGTGCTGACACGCTCTTTGAATGCATCAGTCGCCTCCTGCACCAGTGTATCGAACTGTTCGTTGACCTCGGCAGCAGTTTGTCCTGTTTCACTCAGATGTGCAAGTGCATCCTGCCGCTGAGCTTCCAGCGTTTTCTTCTGAATGGAATAATCGCCGTATTCCTGCGTCACGAGCCTGTCCGCTTTCTGTTCAAGCTGCTTCTGGAGCTTCTGTGCGTTCCTCTTTTTCAGATCAGCACCATAGGTGTCGTTCGTTACCTGCATGACCGGTGCAACAAGCTCTTTGCGGAACACATCCTGCAAATGCGATACCTGTTGATCTTCCGTTGAAGCCGGAGCAGCCAGTATCTCCTCGGTCTTGCGCTCCAGCGTTTCGGAAATGTCGCTGTAGATCTTATCACCGAACACATCCTGCGCCGTTCCGATGACAAACTCGTCAGACAGCTCCACTTCACCCTCGTCATTGACAGACAGGTCTTCCCTTGTTTCGGGAGATACGTCCACAAGATCCCCCTCGGGGGCATTTGGCAGAGAGCTGATAATATCAATGACCTCCGGCGGTGCGTTGAAGATATTTGCGATATTCTGGAACAGGAAATTCGACATAAAGCCACGTCGAACAACTTCCAGAGAACGGATCTTTCTCGGAATGGACAGCACCTTTTCGGCGTCCAGCTCGATCATCTCGCCGTTTTCGTCCTCTCCGATGACGGGGAAGAAGTTGAGCAGCTCACGGACATTCTGTTTGCGTTGGTCGCTGTCGCCCTTGCCGCCGGAAGTGCCGCTGGACAGGTCGTTTGCAAACTCTTCAAAGATGATCAGCGTTCTTGCAGGGTCAAAGTCGAATACATAAGCATTCTTCTTCACATGAAGCAAGCCGTTTGCCTGATACCGCCACGGGTTCTGACTACGGAACGCCGCCTGCATATACAGCGCAGGTGATTTGATGTTGGAGAGCATTAGCACCGCTGTCCACTCTGGAACGGTGATACCTGTGGTCAACTGTCCGACGGACAGGGTGATCGTCTTATCATTGTGGTCGATGGCTTCACGCACCTTGTCGTATGCCTTCTTCGTTTCCTCTTCCTCGGAGAGCTTGCCGTCACCTGCTGCAAGTACGATCTCATAGTCGCCAAAAATCGGGTGCGCTTTCAGCTTTTTCGCAAGAGCCTTTGCGCTGTCCACACGGTTCAGGAGCCAGAAGGTGTGTTTCAGCTCTGCACGAAGCTCCGGTGTGGAGAACGGGAATTTCTCCTGCGTGGTGAGAGCTTCCAGAAATCTGTCAACGGATTCTTCATACACAAACTCCCCATTCGCCTTGACGGAGAAAAACAGATTCAGATCAAATGCATACTCCTCCGTTTCGCCCTCAATTTCAACGCCCTGCTGCAACTCCTCACGAATGATCTCCGACATCTGATAGGTAAACAAATTAAGCTGCGGCAGGTTCTCATAAGGATTATTGCGCTCCGCATCATTCCAGCCCGCCTTTGCTTTCTGCTCGTCAGCATATGTCCAGTTATAGATCGCATCGGACGGGAATTTATCATTCGCCAGTGTCTTGAACGGTGTACCCGACAGGTGCAGCGTGTGGCTTCTCTTGATCTGATGAAATGCCACATCGGTATTGGAGGTA
>JAFVBU010000276.1 GCA_017479805.1 Ruminococcus sp. | reverse complement strand
TGAGAATTGAGAATTGAGAATTTTGGGGTGGACAAAAACAAAACGGGACGGGCGAACATTGTTCGCCCCTGCATTTTGCGAATAAAACCAACACGGGCGCCGAAACGGCGCCCCTACAATTTTTTAATATATCGTTATCATCTGTAGGGGCGGCGTTCCGCCGCCCGTCAATTCAATATCTGTTTTTACACAATAAGCTAACGGCTAACGGCTGTCAGACCTATTTTCTCGCCGTACTTGACAACAGTCTCGTCGCCGTTGGCGGAATTCCGCAGTATATCGCTGTCTACGGTTATGCTGTCCTTCTGGAAAAGCATTACTATAGTTGAGCCGCCGAACTGGAACATTCCCTTTTCGTCACCTCGTCTGACGGCACATTCGCCGTGGTGGTTGACGATACGTCCCACCAGCATTGCTCCCACCTCGACCTGCACAACGTCGCCGAAATTGTCGGTATGCATAACGGTATACTCACGGCTGTTGCGCTTATAGATGTTGTACCGTTCAAGGGCTATGGGGTTGACAGTGTGAAGCTCGCCCTGTATGAACGTATTGTCGGTCTTGGTGCAGTTGTCGATATAGCAGTATCTATGGTAATCGTTGACTTCAAGGCGGAAAATAAGGCAGTATCCCCCTCTGAACCTGTCCGCAAGGAATTGGTTCTGCAAAAGGTCGGAAACTCTGTAGCGTGAGCCTTTTATGCGGAATATGCTGTTTCTGCCTATCTTGTACACCGTCAGCTTTGAGTCGCAGGGACTTATAAGATGGTCGGGTGCATAGTCAACAGGGCGCTTGCTTGGCTTTACCTTTCGGGTGAAGAACGAATTGTAGGAATGTACGCCGTCCATGACATATTCCGACGTATCTATGCCGCTTTTCCTGATGAAAGGCTTTATCAGCGGTTCGGAAAGTCCCGAATCCATAAATCTGCCCACTGCCCTTGAAAGCACGGGAGCGGTTAGAGTTTTCAGCATTATCCGTCCGCCGACCGAGCCGTAGAGCTTTTTCAGCAGCTTGTTCTGTCCCTCGTTGGTGACGATGGTCTGTCCGTTTCTGGTCTTTATCATAGTTTTTCTCCGTTTATCGGTGCACAAATAGTTCTGTACTTACAGCCTTGCATTGGCAAGCATGAGCTTTATTCTGTTCTCCTGATTTACACGTGTAGCGCCGGGGTCGTAGTCGATGGCAACTATATTCGCATTGGGATTGTCCTGCTTTATGGCACGTGACATACCCTTTGCCACGATATGATTAGGCAGACAGCCGAAAGGCTGAGCGCAGATTATATTCTCAACGCCCGACTTTGCCAGCGCAGCCATTTCCGCAGGGATAAGCCAGCCCTCGCCCATAACTACGCCCTGATTGATGTATTTGTCAGCCAGCTCACGCAGGTGCTCGAAGTCGTGGGGCGGATCAAAGCTGCCCTGTTCCTTCATCACTTTTATAAGCTCCTTCTGCTTTGCATAGATAAGGTCATAGCCCACCTTGTTGAATACAGACTGCTTGGTGATATGGTCGTACAGCTTGGCATCGTTGAAAGTGCCCACAGCGCAGTACATTACAAACTCCAAAAGCGACGGCACAACAGGCTCACAGCCCTCGGATATGAGGAAGTCCTCAAGGTGATTATTGGCAAGGGGAGAATATTTAACATATATCTCGCCCACTATGCCGACACGTATCTTCTTCTCGTCACTGAGCTGTATCTTTGCGAAATCGTTGAGGATATCGGTGTAGACTTTCTTTGTACGCAGGTACATTTTGCTGTCCTTGCGGAAGATATTTCCCAGTCTGCGCTGCCACTTGTCCAGCGTAGCCTTAGCCTCGCCCTTGTTTATCTCATAGGCTCTGCACTTGTTGTAGCATATCATCAGCAGGTCGCCGTAGAGCACCGCATAGAGCATTTTCAGGAACATTGGCGCAGTTATCCTGAAAGCGCTGTCCTTTTCAAGACCGCTGAAATTCAGTGAGCAGACGGGTATCTGCGGATAATTCTTAGCCACAGCCTTTCTCAGCAGGTGTATGTAGTTGGACGCACGGCAGCCGCCGCCTGTCTGAGTGATGAGCAGAGCGGTCTTGTCGGGGTCATACTTTCCGCTGTTCAGCGCATCCATGAACTGACCGATGACCAGCAGAGCAGGATAGCAGGCGTCGTTGTGGACGTTTTTCAGTCCCTCGTCAACGACTGCACGGGAATCGTTTGTCAGAAGCTCCAGTTTATAGCCTGCCGCACCGAAAATGGCGATGAGCAGCTTGAAATGAACAGGGAGCATATCGGGAACGAGGATGGTATGAGTTTTTATCATTTCCTCGGTAAATTTTGGATAATCAGGCATAAAAAACCTCCGTTTTTTTAATTCGGAATGCGGAATGCGGAATTCGGAATCAATGGTGTCAGCTTCGCTGACGGATCAAAATTTTGATCTGTCCACGGAGTAGGGGACGGCGTCCTCGACGTCCGCCATTCTCCATTAATACTGACCGAAACTAACAGTCCGCATTTTGTGTCAGCGAGCGAAAGCAGACTTACGTCCTCGCAGAGAGTAAGCGAGTTTACGAGCGAAGCGTGAGTGCGCCGCCGCTCGCTCAGCGGCTTATAGCTGCTACAAGGCTTCTCAGTCTTATGCGTGCAGCGCCTAAGTTGTTTATCTCGTCTATTTTAAGCTGTGTGTAGAGCTTTCCGCCGTTTTCCAGTATCGCTCTCACCTCGTCGGATGTTACGGCATCTATGCCGCATCCGAATGAAACAAGCTGTATGAGCTGCATATCGGGCTGTGTGGTGACGTACTGTGCCGCACGGTAAAGCCTTGAATGATATGTCCACTGATTGAGGACACCCAGCTTAGGCGTGCGTGCAAGGTGTGCCACGCTGTCCTCGGTGACTACAGCCATTCCGAGACTTGTGATGAGCTTGTGGATACCGTGGTTTATCTCCTTGTCCACGTGATACGGACGGCCTGCGAGAACGATGATATTTCTCTTTTCCGCACGTGCCTGCTCGATTATCTCCCTTGCCTTTGAAGCAATATCGTTCTGATAGCGCTCCAGAGCCTCATAAGCCGCATCAACAGCCGCAGGTATGCGTCCGCTGATATTGTACCTTTTCAGAGCCTGTCCAAGCACCTTTATGACATTCTTGCGGATGTTAAGGTCAACGTATGGGTGGATGAAGTTCTTGTCGTTCAGACGGGGATTGTTTGCAAGGAGAAGCTCGGGATAATAGGCAACAACAGGGCAGTTGAAGTGGTTATCGCTGCCGCCCTCGTCGATATTGTAGCTCATGCAGGGATAGAATATAAAATCAGCGCCCTTGTCAAGGAGATTCTCGATATGTCCGTGAGTGAGCTTTGCAGGATAGCAGACCGTATCTGACGGGATGGTGTGCTGTCCCTTGTAGTAGACCTCACGGGAGCTTTCGCCCGAGGTTATGACCCTGAAGCCCAGAGATGTGAACAGCATATGCCAGAAAGGAAGCTGTTCGTAGAAGCCCAGAGCAAGGGGAAGTCCCACAATGCCACGATATTTCTTGGGCTGATTGGTCTTGACGATGTTGAGGAGGCTGTCATATTTGTATTCATAAAGGTTGGGTATCTTGTTCTTTACCTTTATGCCGCCGCCCTTTTCACAGCGGTTGCCTGAGATGAACTTTCTGCCCTTGCCGAAGCTGATGATGTTGAGCTGACAGTGAGCGGTACATCCGCCGCACTGGGCATTGCGTGAGGTATAGGCAAATGTTGAAAGCTCGTCCTTTGATATGAGTGAGGACGGCTGCTCGGACGCACGTTCCTTAGCGTAGAGCGCACAGCCGAAAGCGCCCATAAGTCCCGATATTGCGGGACGGATAACGTTTCTGCCAAGCTCCTTTTCAAATGAGCGGAGAACGGCGTCGTTGAGGAAAGTTCCGCCCTGTACAACGATGTTTTTGCCCAGCTCGTCGGGAGAATTTGCACGAATTACCTTATATATAGCGTTCTTGATGATGGATGAGGAAAGACCTGCTGAGATATCCTCAACGGTTGCGCCGTCCTTCTGAGCCTGTTTTACGGAGCTGTTCATGAATACGGTACATCGTGAGCCGAGGTCAACGGGGTGCTGAGCGAAAAGACCGAGCTGAGAGAATTCAGCGATATCATAGCCCAAAGCCATAGCAAAGGTCTGTATGAACGAGCCGCAGCCCGAGGAACAAGCCTCGTTGAGCATGATGCTGTCGATAGTTTTATTTTTTATCTTGAAGCACTTGATGTCCTGTCCGCCGATATCGATGATGAAATCGACCTCGGGACAGAAGTATGAAGCGGCTTTGAAGTGGGCAACAGTCTCAACTATGCCGTGGTCGATGGAAAGACCTGCCTTTATGAGATCTTCGCCGTAGCCTGTGACAGCTGAGCCTTTTATGGTGATATCGGGGTTCATAGCCTCGTATATCTTTTTGAGCTGTTCGGATATCTTGTCAAGGGGCTGACCCTGATTTGAAGCATAGTAGTGATAGAGTATCCTGCCGTCGCCGGTAATGAGTACGAGCTTAGTGGTGGTAGAGCCTGCGTCGATACCGAGGTATGCGTCGCCCTTATATGTACGTATATCGGCATATCCGAGGTCACACTGCTTGTGGCGGTCGATGAACTCGTCATACTCCGTCTGACTGTTGAAAAGCGGCTCGCCTGTTACGATATCGTCAGAAGCCTTTGCATTTTCAACCATATCGATGATATCGCCGATGGTGAATGACTCCTTTTCGGCAGCGGCATAGACTGCACAGCCGTAAGCCACGAAAACGGGACCGTCCTGCGGAAATACAGCGTGCTTGTCGTCAAGACCGAGAGTTTTTACGAAAGCCTTTCTCAGACCCTTGAGGAAGAACAGCGGACCACCGAGGAAAAGGACTTTTCCCTCGATAGTGCGTCCCTGAGCAAGACCCGAGACAGTCTGGTCAACAACAGCCTGAAAGATACTTGCGGCAACGTCCTCACGGCGAGCGCCCTGATTGAGGAGGGGCTGTATATCGGATTTAGCGAAAACTCCGCAGCGTGAAGCTATGGGGTATATCTTCTGAGCGTGGAGAGACAGCTCGTCAAGCTCGTCGGCAGAGATACCGAGGAGAGTAGCCATCTGGTCGATGAAAGCGCCCGTACCGCCTGCACATGAGCCGTTCATACGCTGTTCTACGCCGCCTGTAAGGAATATTATCTTTGCGTCCTCACCGCCAAGCTCGATAACTGCGTCCGCATCGGGCTGTTTCTGCTTTACAGCGAGAAAAGCCGCATGGACCTCCTGCACAAAGGGGATACCTGCCGAATTAGCAAGACCGAGACCAGCCGAGCCTGTGATACATACAGTAAACTCCGCATGGGGATAGTCAGCCTGTATTATTTTAAGCTGATCGGTAACAGTTTCCTTTACCTTAGAAAGATGGCGCTGATATTTTGAATAGATAATTTCACCCGAGCTGTCTGTTATAACCGTCTTGACAGTCGTAGAGCCGACGTCGATTCCCAGAGAATATTTTTCTGTCATAGTTCACCTCAGAATTATTAGGGTTTGGATGCGTGTTATACGCATTACAAGTTTTTTATACTTTTATACATAGTACATTATACTACATTTGCAAAAAAAAATAAAGTGGGAAATGAAAGTTTTTCAGTTTTTTCTTGGAAAAGGGTCGGGGATGGGGAGGTTTGGGAGCAATAGCAATTATTTTTGTCAAAAAATATAAAAAATCGCCAATAATTGACAAAAAAAGCTCCCTGTGTTATAATAACCAACAGAGAGCATTGCATACAGCGGCAAGGCGGTTCAATCTTTCCCTCGGAAATGGGGGTTGCCCTTAGACGAGGTTGGATTTTGTTTGAGTCTAAGGGTATACCGCTCAGGATTAAAAGCGGTAGAGTTATATGAGTGCACTTGAAATTCTTACATTATTCAACTTAGTAATCAATCTTATAACACTTATAAACAATATTTATAAAGATAAAAAATAACCGCCCCTTCGTCCAAAAGTTGGCGGTTATTTTTACGTCTTACTCGAGGGAGAACCGCTGAGCCATTAGGCTGTGCAGTGCTCTCTTTATTTATATTATAGCATATTTTAATAAAAAGTCAAGTACCGATTTTATAAAATATCTGAAAATCTGTATTATATGGCACGGGCAGATAATATCCGCCCCCTACATTCCCGATCCCGAAAACAAAAAGGACGCACAAAAGTGCGTCCTTTTTTTCTCATAATTTCATTCGCCAAAGCTGCACCGAGCAAGCATGGCGAGTATCAGTGAGATATTCTCATTATGCACCGTTACCCCTTTCGGAGCGGTAAGGTGGACAGCGGAGAAGTTCAGGATATATTCTATCCCAGCCTTTGCCATTTCGCTGCATACCGTCTGTGCCGATGCCTCGGGAACGGTTATCATACCTATTTTTATGCTGTTTTTTCGGCAATATTCCGTCATTTTCCCGATGTCATACACAGGCTTGCCGTTGACTTCCCTGCCCACAAGCTCCTTGTCGCAGTCGAAGCCGCACAGCACATCAAAGCCGTAGTTGGCAAATCCGTTGAATTCGAGCATTGCCTTGCCAAGATTACCCATTCCTGCAACTATTACCTTGTCATGGTTATCGAAGCCGAGGAAACGGCTTATATCCCTTAAAAGCTCCGATGCCGCATAGCCTACTTTGGGTCTGCCGCCACGGCTCACGGAGGCGAGGTCTTTCCGCACCTGCACATCGTTCAGCCCGAGAGCCTCAGCAATGGCAGTTGCCGATATATTGCCGTTTTTCTTCTCGTCAGGCAGGGATGTCAGATAGTTGTGATACATGGGAAGTCTTGAAAGTGTCTGAGCGGTTATATTCTTAGTCATAACATTCCACCCCGCTCAGAGGTCATTTGTTCTGCATATACTCGTCCATAGCTGCGGCAGCCTTTTTGCCTGCGCCCATTGCAAGGATAACTGTTGCAGCGCCTGTTACAGCGTCGCCGCCTGCGTATACGCCCTCCTTTGAAGTAAGACCGTTGTCGTCAGCGATGATTCCGCCCCACTTCTGGGTATCCAGTCCCTCTGTTGTGGACTTGATGAGCGGATTCGGGGAAGTACCGATGGACATGATAACGCAGTCAGCCTCTATCTCGATGAATGCGCCCTCTTTCGGAACAGGCTTAGCTCTGCCCGAAGCGTCAGGCTCGGAAAGCTCCATTTCCTGACATACAACGCTGCTCACCCAGCCGTTTTCGGTGGGCTTTATCTCGGTAGGATTGGTCAGGAACTTGAATACTATTCCCTCCTCCTTAGCGTGCTCAACTTCCTCAGCACGTGCAGGAAGCTCATTTTCGGTACGTCTGTAAACGATAGTAACATCAGCGCCCAGTCTCTTTGCACATCTTGCAGCGTCCATAGCAACGTTTCCGCCGCCTACGATAACAGCCTTTGTGCCTGCCTTGATAGGAGTTGAGCTGCCGTCCCTGTATGCTTTCATAAGGTTGATACGTGTCAGGAACTCGTTAGCGGAGTACACGCCGTTGAGGTTCTCGCCCTTGATATTCATAAATCTTGGAAGTCCTGCGCCTGAGCCGATGAATACAGTCTCAAAGCCTTCCTCCTGCATAAGCTCGTCGATGGACATAGTTCTGCCCACAACAGTGTTAGTCTCGACCTTTACGCCGAGGGCTTTAAGTCCCTCTATCTCCTTCTGAACGATGGACTTAGGCAGACGGAACTCGGGGATACCGTAGGAAAGAACGCCGCCTGCAACGTGGAGAGCCTCGAATACAGTAACGTCATAGCCCTTTTTAGCAAGGTCGCCTGCACAGGCAAGACCCGACGGACCTGAGCCGATAACAGCAGCCTTGTGACCGTTGGATACGGGCTTTTCAACAGCAGCATCGGGCTGTGCATTGTGCCAGTCGGCAACGAATCTTTCAAGACGTCCGATAGCAACAGGCTCGCCCTTTTTGCCTCTTACGCACTTGCTCTCGCACTGTGTCTCCTGCGGACATACTCGACCGCATACAGCAGGGAGTGAGCTGGACTGTGTGATTATCTTATAAGCAGCAGCAAAGTCGCCCTTTGCTACCTCTGAGATGAATGCCGGGATATCTATCTGTACGGGACATCCTGTTGAACATGGCTTGTTCTTGCAGCCCAGACAGCGCTGAGCTTCGTCGATAGCCTGTTCTTCGGTATAACCGAGGGCAACTTCCTTGAAGTTCTTGTTTCTTACGTCTGGCTCCTGTACGGGCATTTCATTTCTTGTAAGTGACATATTAGGCATTTCACTTTACCTCCTTGAACAGATTGCAGGTCTCCTCGTGTGCGTGGCGCTCAAATTCCTTGTACATAGCGCCTCTTGCCATAGCTTCATCGAAATCGATGAGATGGCCGTCGAATTCCGGACCGTCAACGCAGGCAAACTTAGTCTCGCCGCCTACAGTAAGACGGCAGCCGCCGCACATTCCCGTACCGTCAATCATAATGGGGTTCATGGAAGCAACTGTGGGTATATCGTACTCCTTAGTGAGCCGACAGACGAACTTCATCATAATAAGAGGACCGATAGTGATAACTCTGTCGTACTTCTCGCCGCTCTCGATGAGCTTTTTCAGTGCGTCTGTAACAAGACCCTTTTCGCCTGCTGTGCCGTCGTCCGACATGAGCACGAACTTGGAAGAAGCAGCCTTGAACTCGTCCTCAAGTATAACGAGGTCTTTATTTCTGAAACCAACGATGGAGTGAACTTCAACGCCGAGGGAATGGAGCTTCTTTGCAACAGGGTAAGCGATAGCACATCCCACACCGCCGCCTACAACAGCGACCTTTTTCAGTCCCTCAGTCTCAGTAGCTCTGCCGAGAGGACCCACAAAGTCGTGAAGACATTCGCCCTCGTTCAGATGGTTGAGCTTTTCTGTAGTAGCGCCAACGATCTGGAAAATAATGGTTATAGTACCCTTTTCACGGTCAAAATCAGCGATAGTAAGCGGTATACGCTCGCCGTCCTCGTCTGTTCTGAGGATGATGAACTGACCGGGCTCAGCCTTCTTAGCAACTCTCGGTGCACTTACAGTCATAAGAGTTACGGTAGGATTAAGGCTTCTTTTTTCAAGAATTTCAAACATTGTCCATACCTTCTTTACAATTAATCAGCGGTACTCCGCAGTCGGTCGCCTTTGACCCGATAGCAGGCAATTGTAACGCTGTGATATATTAAGTATTATATCACATAAAGAGTTGTTGCACAAATATAACAGCGGAATATCGATATTCCGTTATCGATATCAGGAGGACTGATTTGCGCCGCTTAGTTGTTAGTTTTTAGCTATTAGTGAGCGTTTGTCATTATAATGCAGGGGAGCCCGCCCTCTGGCTTCCGACGGCGCTCGCAATGTGACTTACGGGAGGGCGAGGGCGCCCTCCCCTACAATTTCCGCAAGCCGCTGATATTGTACGAATAGCCAAAAATAAAGGGCGGAAATTCTCCGCCCCTTTTGTTTGTGTTATGCAAATTTGGAATAATGTTATTCTGTTTTGGAATAACTCACTTATACTCGGAAAAAGCCGCTTCGTTGCGTACCTCATACAAGCGGTTCACCAGCTTTAATTCGTTCTCCGACAGCTTGTGTCCCGACGCATAGATTATCATATCTTTGTAGCTGTTGTCCTTGAATTCGCACTTTCTCTGCACCAGTCCGTACTTGTTGCAAAGGCTCGACGGTACGGGCGAATCCAGCATAAATGCCGTAGGAACGGTCAGCAGGAAGTCAAGAGAGCTTCCACGGTCGTAGGTGTAGACTTTTTTCACAGGAACGTCAGCAGGGCGGTTCTGAGCGTAGAGCTTATCAATAGCTCCCGAAACATAGGGAACAGCCTCATCGCCCTGTCCAAGCTCGGTGTACTGGGTCGAAAGGTCGGCGTAGGTTATCCTCTCCTCGTTGGCTAAGGGGTGCTCGGCGGACATTACCGCAAGCATTTCGTACTCCCAGAGCAGCTTGCCGTCCAGATTCTTTTCGGAGAGAAAGTCTGCGAAATACTTCTCATGGGCGGTATTATAGCGGATTATGCCGAAGTCATAGCCGTTCTCACGGACGTTCTCGATGGAGCGGAGAGAGTTTGTCTCGCAGAAAAATACCTCCATATCGTCGGGGGCGTCAAGGCCTGCGATATACTCGGAAAATGCCTTTGAGATGTAGCCTGCACGGGGAACGGATATCCTCAGCTTGTTGTTTCTGGGCTTGTCGGGAGAGTGTATAGCCTCCATATTGTCAAGCTGTATGAGTATCTGTCTTGCATAGCCGAGGAACTTCATGCCCTGATCGGTGGGGATAACGCCCTTTGAGGTGCGTCGGAATATGGTTATCCCGAGGGTAGTCTCAAGCTCCTTGATGGCTTTGCTGAGGTTTGGCTGAGCCATGTAAAGATTCTCAGCCGCCTGTGTGATCGAACGTGTTTTTTCTATTTCCAATGCATAGCGGAAATGCAGGGTATTCATGGATCAGCCTTCTTTCTATATTTGGTAGTCCTCCTCCGAGAGCAGAGGGGGCATAAGCTCGGTGCATAGGTATATTGAAGCGTCCTCGATCTTTTCGGCGGTCTTTTCGTCAACGAAACGGCTTCCGCCTGCAAGGTCTGAGGCAAGGTCGATGAGGTACGGCAAAAACGAGCAGGGAACGCTCCCCGTTTCTTTCCATTCCGCAGAAAAGCGCTCTATGCTTTCGCATATCCTTTTCCATATCTCCTCGTCAAAAGCTCCGTCTGTGCGGATGAGAGTTATCAGATCAAGGATATCCTTTTTCAGTTCATTCATTTTACAGTATTGGCAGGTATATCCCCACTTACCACTGTTCCTGCCGATATCACAACGTTGTCGCCGACAGTAACACCGCCGAGGATGGTCACATTTGCGCCGATATCCACGTTGCTGCCTATTTTTATAGGCTTTGCGGTCATAAGTCCCTTGTTGCGTGTCTCGGGGTCACGGGGACGGGAAGTTGTCAGGAAAGTGCAGTTCGGACCGATAAAGATATTGTCTCCGAATATTACCTCTGCACTGTCTGCTATCATGCAGTTGCGGTCTGCGAAGAAATTATTGCCGATGATGATGTTGTAGCCGTAGTCACAGCTGAATCCCGGCTCGATAACGACGTTTTCGCCTTTCATGGCAACAAAGCGGTCAAGAAGTCTCTCACGCTTCTGGAAATCGTTGTAGATGATAGAGCTGTACTCATCGCCCAGTTTTTTGGCATTTATCCTGTCTGCGGTGAGTTCACGGTCTTTCGGGTCGAAAAGCTCGCCCGACTGCTGTTTTTCTTTTTCGGTCATTGCTAACACTCCTTTTTTCTATTGCTCCCCCAAAATTAAACCTCGCCTTTTTGGCAAAGTTTAATTTGGGGAGCAATAATTTAATAATAGTTTTTATCCCATCAAAATATGCATAAGGAAAAGAAATACACCTGCAACGGCAGCCCATACTGCCGCTTCAAGGAAAATACTGAGAAGCGATCTGCATTGCAGCACATCGGAATTATAATAGCACTCGGGTGCGTCGGGGTCTATCATGCATTTAAGTCTTCTGCCGTACTCCTCGTAAAGACGGTTCCTGTTTGCGTCACTCATTTTTATGATATACCTGTTGCCGTCATAGCTGTAGACATATTTATAGCCGAGGGTCTTGTTTTGTGAAATATAGGATGCACCGTTTTCAAGCTCTACTAAGCCTGTAAGTACCTCGCCGTCTTCCAGCTCAAAAATACCGTCATTAAGGACAGCATACGCTCCTTCCGTGCATCTCTGCTTCCTTTTTGCCATCATGTAATAGCGCACTAACGGGAATATCAGCCTCAACAGCACCAGCAGTGCCAATAACACTTTAATAAGTATCATGCGGTTTCTGTCACTGAGGAAGATCATACCGTAGAATAAGACAAGCAATCCCATAAATAAAAAGCAGATACACATTCCCAGAGGAGTTGTTGGCGATTTTCTTTTTTTGATACCAATTACACCTGCTATAATGGAAAGTCCGCTCGTAAGAACCCATACTCCGACTATATTCTGTTCAGCGAACGAATAACCAAGCGCCAAAAAAGTCAGAACAAAGACCAGGAGCCCGGTATACCCTGTTATACCTGTGCCGAAATTTTCGTCCTCCCGATCCTTTGGGATCAATTTTGCTTTGCGTATAAGATCAAAATTTTTCATAGTACCCCTCCTATATCATGCAGGCGGCTTTACCGCTTGCTTCCCTTAGAGCCGAAGCTGCCGCCCATTGAGAGAATGTTCGTATCAAATGTATAGCTTATCTTCTCGGACTGTCTGTAGCGCTTCAGTGCAAGCTGGATAAGGCGCTCTAAAAGGTCGGTGTATTTAAGTCCCTTCGGCTCCCAGAGGTAGAATGCCAGTGAGCCGGGGATGGTGTTTATCTCGTTGATGTAGACTTTATCTGTTGCCATATCGATCATAAAGTCGATACGTGTAACGCCGTTGCAGCCGAGGCAGCGGAAAGCGTCAACTGCGGTCTTGCGGATGAATTCGTCCTGCTCTGGTGTTATCTCAGCAGGTATCTTTCTTTTCAGAGTAGCCATACCCTTGCTTCCGCCGCCGCTCTTTGCGCCGTTCTTGCCGCCGTCGCCCTTGTACTTCTGGTCGTAGCTGAGTATCTCGTCGGAGCTTGCCTGAACGGGCTCTTCGCAAACGGAAGCCTCTGCTTCCTCGCTGTCACCCACAACAGAGCAGTTTATCTCCTTGAGCTGAACAACAGCAGGCTCAACCAGTATGCGGTCAGCGAACTGGAAAGCCTCCTCGATTGAGTTGATGAGACCGTCACGGTCCTTAGCCTTTGAGATACCAACGCTTGAACCGAGGTTGATAGGCTTTACGATAACGGGATAGCCGAACTTAGCCTCAACCTGAGCTATCATGCCGTCCATATCGTCGATCTCATAGGACGAGAAGCGGCAGCAGTCGAGAACAGGGAAGCCGGCCTCTTTCAGCAGTATCTTCATTACATATTTGTCCATGCCCACAGCGGATGCAAGAACGTCACAGCCCACATATGGCAGGTCAAGGGTCTGGAGATAGCCCTGCAAAGCGCCGTCCTCAACGTTAGTGCCGTGAACGATAGGGAATGCAACATCTATATCCGAGATGAGGTTCGAGCCGAACTTCTTCATCTTCTGGCGGACGAGCTGGACCTTGCCCTCGCTCCTTACGAATACACACTCTGTAGACTCTGCAAGGAGAGCAGGGATATCCTTGAAGCTGTTGATGTCCAGCATTTTCTCGCTGGTGTAGAATTCGCTCTTTTTGGTCATGTAAACGGGGATGATGTTGTACTTCTCCTTGTTGAGGCTTGCCATAGCCTGAACAGCGGAAATAACGGATACTTCATGCTCGACGCTTCTTCCGCCGAAAAGAACTGCAAGATTTATCTTCATAATAAAAACTCCTTTTACTTAATGCTTAATTCATAATGCATAATTCATAATTAGTTGTATTCGCTTCGCTCGTTATTTTTAATTATTCGCCGACAGGCGACACAACAATTATGCATTATGAATTCTTAATTATGAATTATCAATAATTAATAATTGTCGGGGAGGTCGTTCTCTAAGAGGACTACCTTTTTCTGTGAGGTCTGATGTGCGTGTACCTGTTTCAATGCGTCATTAAGACCGTCTGCAACATAAACGTTGTCCATATCATAGCCTGCGTCCTTGATACCGTTGTAGATAGGCTTTGTCTGCTCCTTGCCTACAAGTATGATGTAGTCACAGGACTTTGCGGCTTCCTGTCCGAACTCGAAGTTAAGCTCCTCCTGCTTTGCGCCAAGCTCGACCATACCGGGGGTAACAAGTATACGGCAGGCATCGAACAGCTCCAGTACAGCCAGTGCCGCACGGCATCCGCTGGGGTTGGAGTTGTAGGCGTCGTCGATGAAAGTGATACCGCCGCCCTGATCGAGAAGCTGTAAACGGTGGGGAACTGCCTGTATCCTCTTGACGGGTAGCGTCAGCTTGTCAAGGGCAATGCCTGTGCCGTGGGCGTAGGCAATAGCACCGAGGATATTCTGTACATTATGCTCACCGAGGAGCTTTGTGGAGAAACGCTTTGTCTCGCCCTCGGGAGTAGTCACTGTGAACTCCGTACCTCTTGAAGATACCGATATATCGGTGGCACGGTAATGGTTGCCCTCCTGAAGTCCGTAGAGTATCGCACCCTCGTACTCGGGAGTTTTTTTGCGGATAAGCTCGTTGTCGCCGTTGAGGTATATCTTTCCGCCCTTTTTCTTTACGCAGTCGGCAAGCTCGAACTTTGTGTTCAGCACGTTCTCGATAGAGCCAAAAGTCTCAAGGTGCTGAGGGCCTACGGAGGTGATGATACCGTCGTGGGGCTCTGCAATATCGCAAAGCTCCTTTATTTCGTGAACTCGTCTTGCGCCCATCTCGCAGATGAAATACTCATGGGTGGGCTTTAAGTAATTCCTGATAGTTATGGTAACGCCCATTGGAGTGTTGAAGCTCTCGGGGGTTTTCAGAGTGTTGTACTTGGAATTGAGAAGCTCGTCAAGGTAGAACTTCATGCTGGTCTTGCCGTAGCTTCCTGTGATGCCGACCTTGTGGAGTGACGGGCATTCCCCGAGGATACGCTTTGCATCGTTGATGTACCAGTTATTGATGGAAGTCTCGATGGGCTTGTTGATGATATTTGAAAGGGGAACGAGAACTGCTGTCAGGTAGAGTGCCGAGCTTACGATGATATAAGGCACGGCTTTTCTGAACCAATATGTTGCCGTAACATAGCCCACAGAGTCCAATGCATAATCTTCAACCTGTACAGTCTCGGTAACAGTCTCCTTGCCGCAGATTATAGCAATTACGTAGAATATTGCAATAAGTATGCCGAAGGTCACAAGCATTCGCTTCACACGGGCGGTATACTTGAACGGCTTCTTGAACTTCTTGCCGGGCTTGTAGACGCTGATGAACACCGCATTGAGCAGAGCGAGGATTATAACTCCTGCCGCAAATGCCGCCTTGCTTTTCAGCAGTAAAAGAATGAACTGTAACACGAACAGCAGTCCCGGGTAGAGGTAGCGCCTTTTGTTCTTTTTCATCCACCATGAATGTTCGGGGAGCTTATAGCCGTTGAGCTGGAGCATATGGAACTCTCTCAGCCCGTAGAAAACAATACCTGCCAGCGCTATGGCGGCGTAAACTATCCATAATACTGTAAACATATCCAATCTCCTTTTATTAGTAAGTAGTTTTCAGTAAGTAGTAAGTAGTATCAGCGCTTACCCGACTGCAATTATAGGTAAAGACACAGGCGGCTGTTAGGAGTCGCCCCCTACTTACTACTCACTACTTACTACTTACTCGTCTATCTTCATGAATGAGCACATAACACGGTTGAAAGTGAACTGCTGTTCGAGGAAGGAATAATGCCCTGCGTTTTCCAGCTTGACAAGTCCTGCATCGGGTATGAGCTTCTCCATTT
>JAFVBU010000022.1 GCA_017479805.1 Ruminococcus sp. | reverse complement strand
GGCGTTTGCGTAATTGCCCCGAACCACAAACGCAAATTAAGTCAAGACCGCCATTTATGGCGCTTGCCTTGGTCTTGACTTAATTTGTGTTTGTGGTATACTTAGCAATTGCGAACGCCATATGTTCAACACCCCCAAAAAAGTTACATACCCCAAATTATTTGCAATACCCGTGTTATCAAAAACATCATCATATCAGGAGGTTTTGAATGAGAAAGATCTTATCAACTATGTCGGCTGCGCTTATCACTCTCTCGTGCACAGCCATCACACCCGTTATTGCTGCGGAAAGTGACTATATTCTCCACAGCACATTTGAGGACGGCAAGGAACAGTGGAGCGGCCGTGGCTCTGCATCCGTCAAGACCGTCACAGGCAAGTCCCGTTCGGGCGAAGCATCGCTGTATACCAGCGGCCGTGCTGAGTCGTGGAACGGCGCTATCGTTTCTCTGGGAACCGCTTTCAAGGCTGGCGAGGAATACGCTTTCAGCGCCTACGTTATGACCGATGACACCGCTTCCACCGAGACTTTTTACCTTACCTTGCAGTACAACGACGGCACAACTGCCAAATACCCGAAAATTGCCGAGGTCACCGCTGAAAAAGGCAAGTGGGCACACCTTGAGAACAACAGCTTCACTATCCCCGAGGGTGCAACGGATATCCAGCTTTACGTTGAAACTGACGGCAGCACTTGCAGCTTCTACGTTGACGAGGTGGCAGGCGCTAAGAGCGGCACTGTCATTGACGAGCCGCCTGCACCTGTACAAATGAACAAGGGCGATATCAACTATGACGGGGTTATTGACTCCCTTGACATCGTACTCGCAAGAAAAGGGCTTATCAAGGAGATCACCGACAAGAAGATACTGAAAGCTGCCGACGCCGACAGCAACAATGTTTTCGAGCTGAACGACCTTATACTTATTTCTCAGTTCGTGTCGGGCAAGATAACGGAATTCCCTGTTGTTGAGCCTGTTATTGTCCCGGGTCAGAGAAAGTACACAATGGAAGAAATGACCGAGCTTATGCAGAATATGGCTGTAAACAACGAACCGAACGATTCACATATGGAAAAGGCGGGAGTGAAGTACGGAACTATCGAGAAAAAGACCTACTTCTCCAAGAAGGCTAACAAGAACAAGCCTTATAACATCCTGCTTCCTGCCGATTACGACGAAAGCAAGCAGTATCCCGTGCTCTATGTGCTCCACGGCTTCTTCGAGAACGAGGACCGCATGATAACAAAGGGCAACGGTCAGATGTACACCCGTCAGATCGTTGGAAATGCCATTGCCGAGGGCGAGGCTAAGGATATGATCGTTGTGTTCCCGCTTATATTTACAAGTGCCACTAAGGAAAGCGCTACGGGCTTCGGTGACGCTGCTTCCGTTGAGGGCTACAACAACTTTGTTGACGATATCGTGGACAGCCTTATGCCGCATATCGAGGAGAACTACAGTGTACTCACAGGCAGGGACAATACCGCTGTAACAGGCTTCTCTATGGGCGGTATGGAGTCTCTCTCCATCGGTATGAAGTACGGCGACAAGTTCGGCTATGTGGGCGCTATCTGCCCTGCCCCGGGCTGTGCAGGCGCATTCAAGTGGAACAGCGAGGAGGAAACTCCCTATCTGGTATTCATAACAGGCGGAACGTCCGACGATGTAGTAGGTCTCAGCACTCCCGAGGGCTACCACAATAACTTCACCAAGAACGGCGTACCGCACGTATGGCACGTTGTTCAAGGCGGTCACCACGGCGACGACTCCATCCATTCAAGCCTTTATACCTTTATCAGAGGCGTATTTCAGGCTACGGAATAATCATATCAGCAAGCCCCGAACTTTGTTTCGGGGCTGAACTTTTTTCTGCAATACACTTGAATTAATCCCCGAATAGTGATATAATGTTTTTATATACTTATAATTATTTTATACCGCATTTGAAAGGAGATAATTTATGCTGATTTTAGGTTCATACGGATTCAGCTACACACAGAACAGACTCAAAATAGGTGAAATATTGGAAAACAATTTTGGAAAGCTCCTTATCATTCCCCTTGCCTGCGGATTTGAAAAGGAAACGGGTGAAAAGGAGAAAAACTGTGCCGTTCTGCTCGGCTTCAAAAAGGAAAATATAACCGTTTTTGACGAGGAGCATCCCGAGGAAACGCTCAGCCAGAACTTTGACCATATTGCTGTTTTAGGCGGGAATACGTTTAAGCTGCTGTACAAGACAAGGAAGTACCGCCTTGACGAGTTCATTAAAAAACAGGTGGAGAACGGTGCTGATTATCTGGGATTTTCGGCTGGCGCTTACCTTGCTTGCCCCGATATCGAATATGTAAAGAATTTTGACGATAACGAGCATATCACTGACGATTACTTCGCCGCTCTCGGACTTACCGATAAATACGTCCTCTGCCACTACGACCTGAGAGGTCCTGAGGAAATAAAAATGTGCAGACAGTTCATCGGTGACGCTCCCGAGCTTATCACCATCACCAACGAACAGCTCGTAGTGCTCTGATTTATCATTTTTTGCCACATTCGCAATATTCGTCTGCACAAATCGCAAATAACGACTTGCATTAACATTCCACTTATGATATAATATATTCAAATATTTTTGTTAGATTGCAAAAAAATACAGCATTTTGCTTAAAGCTATCACATACAGCAGCTTGAACAGATACGGAGGAAAACAGTTATGAGCCAGCAAAGAAAACCTTTGGTAGATCACATTTTTACAGCCGACCCATCAGCCCACGTTTTTGACGGAAAAATCTACATTTATCCCTCTCACGATCTCCCTCATGACGGTAAGTCCTCTGATGACGGCGATGAATACATGATGGAGGATTACCACGTACTTTCAATGGAAAGCCCCGATTCTCCGTGCATCGACCACGGCGAGATACTTCACATGAAGGACGTAAAATGGGTCAGCAAGCAGATGTGGGCGCCCGACATTGCCTATTCAAACGGCAAGTACCACTTTATCTTCCCTGCACGTGACAAGGATGGCATTTTCCGCATAGGTGCGGCTCACGGTAAAAGCCCTGTGGGTCCCTTTACGCCCGATAATGACTATATTCAGGGAACTTGCAGTATCGATCCATGCGTATTTGTTGACGACGACGGCAAGGTTTACCTTTACTACGGCGGTATCTGGGGCGGTCAGCTTGAAAAGTGGCAGAGCGGCAGTTTTGCCCCCGAAGGGAAAGCTCCCGAAGCCGGCGAGCCTGCTCTTACACCCTATTGCGCCGTTCTGAACAGCGACTGCAATGCTCTTGAAAGTACACCTGTTAACGTGAAAATAGTTGACAAAGACGGTAACGATATCAAGGCTGGCGACGAGGACAGACGCTACTTTGAAGCGCCGTGGATGCACAAGTACAACGGCAAATACTACCTCTCCTACTCAACGGGCACAACACATTATCTGGTCTATGCCACATCCGATTCGCCGTTCGGTCCTTTCACCTACGGCGGCAGAATAATGGAGCCTGTTCTCGGCTGGACCACTCATCATTCCATCATCGAATATGAGGGCAAATGGTACATCTTCTATCACGATTCCGAGCTTTCGGAGGGCAAAAACCACCTGCGCTGTGTGAAGTTCACAGAACTGGAATATGCGCCTGACGGAAGTATTGTTACTATCGAGCCTTATAAAAAGTAAGCGTAGCTATGCTTTGCGGACGTTCCATAAGAAATAACGGTCAAGCCGATTGGAGTAACCCCCACTAAATTCGGCTTGACCGTTATTTGCATTTACCCGTCCGTCAGTCCTCGCTTCGCTGGACTGACTGCTTTGTTAGGGGGACGCTGTCCCCCTCGACCCCCCCTGCCAGAGAGGTCTACACCTCTCTGGACTCTGGTATTATGCGGCTTCGCCGCTTTTTCGCTGCGTTAATAGCATAATAAAACTCCCTCTCGGCAAAAATATACCGAAAGGGAGTTTTCTTTTGAAAATATATTACTGTGCAATAAGCAGCTTTTTCAGCTCAACAAAATCGAATACATCAATAACGCCGTCCTTGCAGAGGTCTGCGTCTTTCCAGTCAAGGAGGGATGACTTTGATTCAGCAAGCAGCCATTTCTTGAGCACTACAAGGTCTGCTGTATTTAGCTTTCCGTCGCCGTTTGCATCGCCCGAAACGCCTGTTTCAACAGTTTCCTCCTGCGGTGCTGCTGCTTCGTCCTGTAAGAATGATATCACCCATGCCAGTGACGCATTTGAAGTCAGTGATGGTGCGTTCGATGCCCATGATTCGGGTGAATCTGCATAATATCTTTCAGACGGTCCATCCATGTTCTCATAGCTAAAGCCGAGTGAACGCATATACGGGTCAAATGCTTCTGAATTAGGTCCGTTAACAAGTACGCCGTCAGGTGCAGATGGTAAAGTCTTATCAATAGCATAGCACCAGTATCTGTGTGTCGGGTTCTTTACACTGTAAGAGCCGTAGCCTGTGATAAATGAGTATGACATCGGGTTGTTGCCGAGGAGATAGTTCATACCTGTTGCCACACCGTTGAGGTACTTCTTATCCTTTGTAATGTCGTAGGCATAAGCCATAGCCATCATATTATTGACAGCACGCTCGTTTGAACAATACTCAAAGCCTGCATAGTGTATTATATAAGGTCCCCAGCCGCTCGAATCATATCTTGGACCATCATAGAGATAGGGTATACTGTAGCCCTGTTCTTCCTCTGTATCAATGTAAACATCTGCCGCTTCGATAACCGAATCATTCAGCTTTATTACCTGTTCACCGTCGAGCAGCTCACTGTGATTCAGAAGTGTCATTGAACCTGCTGAAGCGGTATTTTGCCAGTTGAACATGGTCATTGAATCGCAGACGTAACCTAAAGCATATGAACCGCTCTGAGTTCTTGTATTTATCTTAAATGCGTCCTTATACTTGGAAAGCTCATCTAAGTAGGTGTCTGCATCGGCATCTTCCATGAGAGATGCGCTGACAAAAAGCTCGCAGGCTGCCCAGTATGCATCGTCACGAACCTCGTCATCATATTCAGAGTAATATGTTCTCATCTGCATTAAAGGAGCATACAGAGACTCATCATTGTATAATTCATCGCTCGCTGCTTCGTACCAGTTCTTAGTGTATGCGTCATACGCTTCCTTAGCGCTTGTGAGGAGCGTATCTGCATATTCGGGATCATATTCCTGCCAGAGTCTTGCAGCCTGTGCAGCACAAGCAGCGTAGTTCAGAGTTGCTGCAAACGTAGGCGGTTTTACTATGCGGACTGTGTCGTAATCCTCGATATAGTCCCACGGCTTTACAGCAAGTCCTGTCCATTTGTGATCCTGTATGCTGTTATAGTACAAACCTGCATATTTGCCCCATGTTTTCTCGTCGGGCTGTACTTTCATCTTTGACATAAAGTCAAGCTCATATCTGCACTCATCGAGGATATCGGGAACGTCATTGCCTGTTTCGGGAACAGATACCTTGCCCGAGCCGTCAGCGAATTTCTTTGCACCGCTTTCGGATAACGCTGCACGCTCATACATATTCTGGAGCGTCCAGAGTGCCATGCCGCCCTCGACCATATATTTGTTGTGGTCAGCGGAAGAATACCAGCCGCCGCTTGCAGTCAGCTTTGATGTGGCGTATTGCCTTTCTGCTTCCTCCTTTGCATAATACTCCTGTTTCCATAATTTCTGGACATATCCCGTATCAGTCATGTGGCTGTCTGAGTGTGCCAGCTTTGATTTATCCCCCGAGGTTATGTAGTCCTCCTTGATATCGATGCCCGAACGGTTCTGATAGAAAAAGTTCAGTGCATCGGTCAGCATATCGTGGGTGGGGTCGCTGTAGATATCATCGCCTATCCTGAAAGGCATTGATCTCCAGTCCTCGTCCTTAATGCGGAGATAGTACTCACCTGCTTCGTCGAACTCTGTGAAGTCTATCTTGCAAACCTTGTCTCCTGAGTCGGCATCCTGAACAGCCTTTTCGGTCTTGCCTGTGTAGACTACTTCATCATCGGATACTCTTACAATCTCATAAAGATAAGTTCCGTCAAGCTCCAGATTGCTTGCGCCGTAGCTGACATCTCCCTTATTATCGCCAAGAGTTGCCTTTTTAGCCAGTCCCTTGCAGTAGCCGAGCTGATTTACTGAAATATAGTTGTTTTTCAGACCGCTGCTGTCACGGTTCGTATAGAAAACATAGCCTCCAACAGGGTTATCGTCCGAGGTCGTATCAAAAATGGTCATATCATCGAACCATATCTCGTCGCCCTCTATGGCATTGCCTGCATACTGGGTTCCCTTTGCGTACTGGAAGACCCACTTTGCAGAATCAATATCCTCGGTCGGAATAAACACGCCCTCAAAGGTCTGCCAATCAGTCGTGAGCTTTACAGGAGCATTGGGCCACATACCGCCCATATGAGGTCCCATGTGCATATCCTCTGATGCACCGTCAAGTTCAAAATACTCCTTATAACCAACATAGGTGCCGATATATGAGCAGAGCTCCATTCCGTTTCTGATGCTCTTTGCCTTGAAGCTGACCTTGTACTCATGCCCCTCTTTGAAGCTGAGGTTGTTGTGCACGAACTGAAGATCCCATTTTTCCCTGTCTGCTCCTTCGGGAACGAGGATAAGCATATGTGCAGCGCCCTCCTTGAAGTCGAACTCCTGTTTTGCAGGTGAAGCCGACAGTACCTGCCACGGAGCCATTTTGTGGTCGAACGAGGTTTCGCCGAGCAGCTCGTTAGCAGATGCTTTCAGCGGTTCTGCGATGCTGACTGTCATAGGTACGACCAAAGCAGCAGTCAGCAGACCTGCCATGATCTTTTTGTAATGTTTACGCATAAAATCCCTCCCTTTTTACGTAAACGGTACGTCTGTCTATCTGTAAGAACGCACAATTTTATTTACAATTATAACATATTATAGTGCTGTATGTCAATAGGATTTAAATGAAATATCATAAAACAGGAATTATTTTATTTAAAAATCAAATGCGGCAGTTTATCGTTAATTTATTATTATGACCAAATCTTAAATATAATATATATTTCAATAAAGCATTGCCAACTTTAACGATGTATCTGTTATAATTTTCTTTATCTCCCCCTCAGCATCAAGGTGCATGAGATAAACTTTCACGCCATTTTCTGCAAGCTCCCTGAACTTCGGCAGCATATCGGGAAGATAAAGGTGCACCTCGCTTTTATAGTATGCAGACTCGGAATAAAGGTACGAACCGCTTTTCAGAAGCGGCAGGAACGGTGCAAGGGTGGCGGTGTCGCCTGTGTAGACAACATTGTTTCCGTGGATATTGAGCTGATAGCCGAAGCACTTCTCTTTCAGCGGCTGAACATGAGTGGTCGGCACAGACGAAATGAGCCACTTTTTATCAAGCTCAGACGCTGTAACAAGGTCAAACCACTCATCCTCGCAGCCCTCTATCCTCATAAGCAGAAGCCGCAGGTCCTCCCTGACCTCCGCCGACGGCGCAGCAACAGTGACTTTCTTCTTCATATAGCTTGCAAACCAGACGTATTGCAGCATTGTTCCGACTCCGCCGCTGTGGTCGCCGTGGGTATGGGTGATAAGGATGTAGATATTATCGTACTGCTCCCAGTTCATTTTCTTTACTTTCTGATACGATGTGGCAGGGCAGTCGATGAGAACAAGCTCATTGTCCTCAACAAAAAATGCCGAGTTGTGCTCGTCAGCAAATGCCGAGCCTCTGCCTAAAAACAGCAGCAGCCTGTCATTGTCCGCTTCTTTCAGCAGTTCGGAAATATGCTCCCCCACGTTCTCAATGGTGCTGTGGCTGCCGTGGACTTTTTTCACCGTTCGGAACAGCTTCACGCAGTCGGCATAATTGTCGGGGAGAATAGTATCGCCGTCGCTGCAAAGAGTATAAGCACGTTCGTTTTCGTCGTGTGCGGACAGTTGACGGTACTGCTCAATGAACTCCGCAGAAATGCCCGAGGTCTTGATAAGCTCCAGCTCATGGGGATAATTGCAGGGATTTGTAAGTACACAGGGACGCCTGAACTTTCGGCTCAGCTTGTCCGCATACCAGCCGCCGAGACTTTGTCCCACAAATATGAAGTCATCCCCTGTTACCATATCCGCAAGCTGCCCGAGCAGCTTTTCGGGGGAGGTATTCATGTAATCGATTTTGGGCGAAATGATATCCTCCGCAGGCATAAATCCGCAGAGCGCCTTGTAATTCTTGTTGTCGGCTTCGCCCATGAAGCCGTGGAGATTCAGTATTTTCATTTTCTCCTCCTTTTCTGTATTTTATATGTATAAAAAGCTGTTATGATACATTAATAATACACTATCCCATTTACAAAGTCAAGCCAATTATTGTTTGCGTTTCCGTCAACCAAAAGTAGGCAAACATATTTTTAGGTATAATAATGTGTAGGGGCGCACATTGTGCGCCCACAAAATACGACTTTAAACTTCGGGCGAACACTGTTCGCCCCTACAAAATATACTGTCTACGAAAATTTTACACATACATTGTTTGCATATATACTTTCTTACTGTTGCTTATATATGTTATTTCTTGCATCGGTCAAGCCGAGGGAAGTGCTTGATAAGCAGCCGTGTGACGTAGCTTCACTCGCCACACTACCTTTTAGGAGAGGCTCTGCCAAAGGGAATATATTCCCTTTGGAATCCCACTATTAGCTGCTTCGCCGCTTTTTTTATTTTCTTATTCAATATTAAGAAAATCATAAGATTTTCAGCGGTTCAAAATAAGAATGGCATGATATAATATTGACAGAAAGGAAGAGAGGCTTTAAAATAGAATATGGATAATTTTTATGATAAGGATGATGAATATGAACACTGAAAATTCAGCAATACTTGTTGTAGACGACGACCACGATATTGTCAACGCTATTGCAAAGCTCCTCGGAAAGGAGGGCTACAGAATATACAAGGCTTACAACGGTCTTGAAGCCATCGATATGCTGGTGCAGAATGAGATACATCTTATACTCATCGATGTAATGATGCCGAAGCTGGACGGGCTGTCCGCTATGATGAAGATTCGTGAGAAAAATAATATTCCAATTATCGTTCTCTCCGCTAAATCCGAGGACAGCGACAAGATACTCGGGCTTTCAATGGGCGCTGACGATTACATCACTAAGCCGTACAATCCTATGGAGCTTGTGGCAAGGGTCAACTCAAATCTCCGCAGATACCTCAGTCTCGGTGCAGCAGGCAGCACAATGTCTGACAACAAGCTGAGAATTGGCGGACTTGAACTTGACAAGGACGCAAAGCAAATTACACTTGACGGCGAACCTGTGAAATTCACGCCTACAGAGTACAAGATAACCGAGCTGCTAATGGAAAATGCAGGGCGTACCTTTTCTGCCGAGGAAATATATTCCCGTATCTGGAACGAGGACTCGTTCTCGGTGGAGAATACGGTCATGGTGCATATAAGGCATATCAGGGAAAAGATCGAGATAAACCCCAGTGAGCCGAGATATCTGAAAGTCGTTTGGGGTATCGGCTATAAAATGGAGAAATAAAGATATAAAGGAGAAAACAGAAATGAAAGTGTTAGGTAACAAATTAGTAAGGGCGATCGCCTTTATCACCGCCTGCGCTCTGCTTGCATCGGCTGCATTCATTATGTGCGACTGTGCGGTGAAAAACGACGCTCGGGAAAGCAGAAGTCAGTACTATCAAATGACCTCGGATTATTCCGAAAGCTCAAATACGCTGTTCGTGAAGCTGTGGACTGTTGCCAATATGTACATGAGAAACCTCGACAGCAACGGCAAGTTCAGCAGCAACAAATACCTGAAAGCAAGCACCGAGGAAGCTATGAAAAGTCTCGGGCTTATGGACGACAAGGGAAATGTGACTATCGACGGCGATGAGGATTTTGAGTACATACTGAAATACGGAGAAAACTCCATCACCAATACCGACAGAAAGCCATCCGAATTCAGCAAGGAATATTCCTTTATCCAGCAGAATGACGTTGTATATCCGCCCACTAAGCTCGATCTTCACGAGTATTACAACATGAGCTGGTATACGACAAATTTCGGAATGACATACTTCACTATCAAAAATCTTTCTCAGCGTTCCATCGCAATATTCGATTTCGACACATCGAAGCTCCCCTTTTACTATGACGAAAACGGAGCTAAGATATATTACAAAGAGGACGGCACTACTCCCGTTCCGAAGAAGAACAGCAATGAGAACGAGCCTGACGAAAACGAACCGTATAACCAGTTCAGCGGCGAAGCTCCGCCCTATGAACAGTACGGCAGCAATATGCCCTATTCAATAGACGATAAGTTTGAATACATCTCAGGCGACGACAGACCTATCTGCATTTACCTCAAGCCAAAGGATGATATTGTAACCAAAATCGAAGCGGTACAGAACGAGTACAACGCCGCCGACAGCATGATAGAACAGAAATTTATAGACATAATACCGCTGATAGCTGCGGCTTTTGCTTTCGGACTGTTCTTCGTTGTCATGGGCGGTTACGATACGGAGCAGAAGAAATTCATTCTGAAAGCACCGAACAAGATCTTCACCGAATTCTATCTCCTTATCGCTATACTTGCGTTTTTGGGAGCAGGCTCTGCTATCGGTTATTTCAGTGAGACAAAAAGAGCATTTGAGGACGGCAGACTTTCCGAATTGCCTGTTTACTATGCAGTCGGTTACGCTGTACTTTATGCCGCAGGACTTTTCGCAGTCAATGCAATAGTGGTACAGCTAAAATGCAGGTCACTGATTAAAACTTCACTTTTCGGAAAACTATTACTTAAAATAGTCAATGGCATAAAAGGTACCATCAGAGATCAGACTCTCCGCAAGGACCCGCTTACAAGAAGATTCCTTATAAGAACAGGTATTGCAGTTGTTGCCGAGGTCATAGCTTTTGCATTGTTCTACTACCGTGCAGGAGATGTGCTGTTCTTCATATCACTTCTTCTCCTTGGAGCTTACATTTACCTTACCGCCGTGGACTTGCGTGATATCAATAAGCTCAGCGAGCATATCTCAGCTATGCAGTCGGGCGATTACATGAAAGTGAAAGTTCCCGAAACATCGGTGATATATGGCATGACCAAAAATCTCAATGAGATATCCGACGGTATGCAGACCGCCGTTGAAAAGCGTGTGCAGTCCGAGAGAATGAAGATAGACCTTGTGACAAATGTTTCCCACGACCTGAAAACTCCCCTGACATCTATTATAAGCTATATCAACCTTTTAGGCTCTGAGGAAATGTCTCCCGAAGCAAGGGACTATGTGAAGATACTTGACGAAAAGTCCGCAAGGCTGAAAGTCATAGTATCAGACCTTTTCGATCTCGCAAAGGCTACCAGCGGCACTGACGTTGCTAAGGAAAAGCTGGATATGGTAATTCTCACACAGCAGGTCATTGGCGATATGGGCGACAAGATAGAGAAATACGGCAGGGATGTGCGTACCGAGATAAAGACCGATTCCGCTCCCATCGAGGGCGACGGCAAAAGGCTTTACAGAGTTATGCAGAACCTCATCGACAACGCCCTGAAGTATTCCCTTGACGGCACAAGGATATACGTCACCGTAAACAGAGAAAATACCGATGCGGTGATAACAGTAAAAAATATATCGGCTGAGGAAATGAATTTCACAGCCGACGAGATAACAGAACGATTCGCAAGAGGTGACAGTTCAAGATCAACAGAAGGAAGCGGTCTCGGACTTTCCATCGCAAAGAGCTTCACAGAAGCAAACGGAGGTCAGTTCAACGTGACGATAGACGGAGATATGTTCACGGCAGAAGTAAGACTTCCCATCATTGAATAAAAGAAAGATCATATAAAAACATCAGGGACACAGTCTTAACGGCGGTGTCCCTGATGTTTATGCCTTATGCCCACCTATCTGGCGGTTGCGGTCCTTGGCTGTTGCGCCCTCGGTGAAATTTTTGCCTTTGAGGACGGAGTTTTTGCCATATTTATGTTTTATTTTCAGCATTGCTTCCTGCAATGCTCTTTCTTTTTCAAGAGCCTTGTCCTCCTTTTCACGCTTTTTCAGCGTTTCATCGGTATCGAAAAACGAAAGCTGCTGGTTAATCTCGTGGTCGGGGACGTCCTCCTCACGTATCACGTTGCAGGCAACAAGGTTCAGCCGCCTTGCCATGAGCTTTTTGTCGATGATACGGTCGAAAAGCTCCATTGCCGCATCTATCATCTTTCGGGTAGACGAGGTGTGCTTGTCAAGGTTTATAGTGCCGTGAGCGTGTTTGGGTACCTTTCTGCCGTAGTGGTCAGCCACCACTTCTCCGCTGTATCTGCCGTCAGAAAGGCTTTCTCTGTCGTAGCCGACTGTCAGCACTATTTGATTGGTCACAAGCCCTTTGTCCACCAGATCCAGGGAGAGCATATCCGCCATTTCCCACACTATCAGCTTTGTGTGCTCATAGTCCGTGGCGCATTGTAGAACCTGTCCCGAGGTGATACTGTTATTCTGAGGCTTGTAGGCTTTTACGTCGGCTATGGTAGTCGGCTCATATCCCCATGCGTGGTCTATGAGAAGCTCCGCATTTTTGCCGAGCAGCTTATATATCTTGCCTATGCCGTAGCGGTCGGCGGAGAATCTTGCGATATCCCCCATTGTGTATATACCGAGCTTTTGGAGCTTTGCCGCCGTGCCTGCTCCGACTCTCCAGAAATCGGTGATGGGAGTATGTCCCCACAGCTTTTCCTTGAAAGTTTCCTCGTTTATCTCAGCAATACGCACACCGTCCTTGTCCGCAGGGATATGCTTTGCCACTATGTCCATCGCCACCTTGCAGAGAAACATATTTGTTCCCACACCTGCTGTAGCAGTTATGCCTGTTGTGTCGAGGACGTCCTGAATCAGCATACGTGCAAAGCCGTGACCATCCACATTATAAGTGCTGAGATAGCCCGTAGCGTCGATGAAAACCTCGTCGATGGAGTAGGCGAAGATATCCTCGGGAGCTACATATTTAAGATAAATGCCGTAAATTTCGGTGCTTACCTTCATATAATGTGCCATCTGGGGAGTTGCAACGATATAGTCAAGGGCAAGCGACGGGTCTGCCATAAGCTCGGAATAGATACAGCTCTTTCCGCTGAACCGCCTGTTCGGGGCTTTTTTCAGCCTTTCCCTGTTTATTTCTTCAACTCGCTGCACCACCTCGAAAAGCCTTGCTCTGCCCGATATGCCGTAGCTTTTCAGTGACGGCGAGACTGCAAGGCAGATGGTTTTTTCAGTGCGGCTCTTATCGGCTACCACAAGGTTCGTGTCCAACGGATCAAGTTCCAGCTCTGCACATTCTACGCTTGCATAGAACGATTTCAGGTCTATGGCTGTATAGACCTTTCCCATTGTTTTCACCTCCCTGAGACTGAGTTTTGGTATGAATTAATGGATAAATAACATTTTATGTGGTCGGCAGCGGCTGGGCGTTTGCAGTAAAATAAGCAATTGCGAACGCCGATTGAATTACAAAACACCAAAAAGTTACATACCCGAATTTATTATGTGATTATATTCTACAATATATCAAAGTTTTTGTCAATAGGCGGCTGTGTTTTCGTCACATCTTACAAATCGAAAAAATTTTGGAATTTTTTGTATCATTTTCCCGATTTGCTTCGACTGTATTAATAGAACCGTTCAAAAGAACAGGTTCCGGATCAAAGCTAAAACGGGCATATGCCCATGAACAATATTTACGGAGGGTTTATTATGAAAAAAATGTTTACTTGTCTCGCTGCACTGGAAATGATGCTTACTATGGTACCTGCTGCTGCCGTATCCGCAGCGGATACACCTGTTGCTGCTGTAACAGCCGATGCAAACAGTGAGACCTTTTACGAGGCAAAGGAAGAAATGACCGCAAGTGTGAACATTGACGCTATGGCAGGCTACTGGTACAGCTCTAACAATATGGACGAGCTTGTTATCACCAAAGGAAGCGACATTAACCACGGCAATTTCAACTTCAAAAAGATGGACAATATCGTTATCGGTACTGTCAGACTTGAATATAAGCTCACTGAGAACGGCACAAAGCTGTATTACTACAATTTCTACACAAATGACGGCAAGTTATGGAACAGCTACTATGTTACAGGCGAACTTCCGCTCACTTATCTTAACCCGAGTCAGGACGGCTCAATTCAGTTCCTCCGCCGCTTATTCCGTGGCAAGGTCGTAACAGAGTCGGGCGATCTCAACCTGAGAAGCGACACGAACACAAGCTCCGAGATACTTGCCGAGATACCTGCGGGAACTGTTCTCGATATCTTCGCAAGCGGCTATGAAAACTGGTACAGAACCAATTATTTAGGAGAAACAGGCTATGTAAGCGCTGAATTTATCAAGGAGACTGTAACTCCGATAACTCCTGTTGATATCAAGAATTATACAGGCAAGTGGATATATGAGGTGTCAAACGGCAATCATCCTGTTGGGGACGGAGCTAAAATTGTCGGTACAGTAGAGATAAAGGATGACTTCACATACACCTATACCAACGAAAGCAGCGAGGTGACAACAGGTATCGTTGTTACTGATTATGAGCAGTATGCAGACGAGACAGCACTTCCCGTAATGCACTTCTATGAAAACAACAAGTTCGGTTTCGGCGGATATCTTGACCCCGACCATCCGGACAGCATATACATCGGCAACGGCGGTATGGCACGCCTTACCCGTGACGACGGCAGCACTCCCGATATCAAGGCTCTCGCAGGCAAGTGGACATATCAGGCAGCTGACGGCAATACAACTGTTGACAAAAAATCAAAGGACAGCGGCACTCTTGAAGTAAAGAACGACGGTACATACACATTCACAGGCACTGACGGAAAAGCAAAGAGCGGAAAGGTCACAATAGGCATAGAATATATTGACGCAAAAAGATTTATAACAGTGTCTTTCGGTGACGGAAAAGACAGCTTATTCTCAGGATATTACCGTTCTTCTGACGAAATATCCATCGGCAACGGCGGTATGGCACGCCTTGTACGCAGCAATGGGCTGAAAGTAAAGCTGTCGGGCGACGCAAACTGCGATAACAAGGTTGAGCTTTCCGATGCAGTTCTTATTATGCAGTTTATTGCAAATCCCTCAAAGTACAGCGAAAACGGTACGGACGAGAATAAAATAACCGCACAGGGCATGGTCAATGCCGACTGCTGCAACACAGGCGACGGCGTAACAAATGCCGATGCACTGGCGATCCAGAAATACAAATTAGCTCTCCTCGCTTCACTTCCCGAGAAGAAGTAACTTACTGATTAAATAATAAAAACAGGCAGCCTCTAGCGGCTGCCTGTTTTTATTAATCATTCGCTTGTGGATCTGTTTTGACTATCTTTTCTACGATAACCTCCATTCCGCCGAGAGCTTCAACGTTGTCATGTGCCATGAAATAGCCCACAAACTCTATAGTATCGCCCTCCTCCAGTGCTTCAAGTTCATCAAGGGTCGTGCCGAAAACATACTGCGGTCTGAAATACCATTCCTGACCGTCATCGGTGGTCAGAAAATAATTATCATAGCTTTTGACCTTTACGCCCGTAACGTGTATCTTGTACGCCTGCATATCCATGAATTTGAAGTTTTTGCTCTCCTTGATAACGCTGTACTCAATGGCAGGATCGTCGGGAGTGTAGTACAGCCACGGCATGAATTCAAGTCTTTCCCCAAGCTCGTTGATGGGATAGTCCTCCTCATTGTAAACAGGATCCTCCTCCTGCTCCTCCTCATTATTTTCCGATGGCTGATAATCGGGAGAATATACTGACATATCGTGGATATGGAACGAGCCCTTATTGTAATAATAGATATCTTCATTTCCGTCATAAGCGAAGTCTGCGTCAAACTGAATCTCGTCGCCCTGATGGAATACTCCGCTCAGGTTATTCTCGCCCTCTGCAACGTTTATTCTCATGCCGTTTTCCAGCACCAGAAGCGAATCCGTAGCGGATGTGATAACGATACCGCCGTTTCCAACGTTAAGGTGCGGATACTGGGACAGCTTTGAAGTAGTAGTTGCAGGCTGTGTGGTCTCTGCAGCCGGTGTAGTGGTGGTTGTTGCCTCTGTTGTAGTTTCTGTAGATGTCTGCTCTGTGGTTGTTTTTGTTGTCTCTGTTTCCGTAGTTGTTTCTGCTGTAGTTGTAGTTTCGGCAGTTGTGATTGGCAAGGTGGTCGTAGTGATCGAGCTTGTTTCTGTTTCGTGCGACCATGTACGGCTTGCAAGCTCGGGGAGCGACTTTATTGCATCCCTGATACCGTCGTTCTGCCACATTCCTGCGATAAGCACAGCGGCAGCACCCGAAGCGGCGATAGTATTTCTCTTGATGATGGTGGAGCGGCGTTTATTCTCGGCAATACGCAGTTCAGCTTTTCTGAAAACACTTTCACTGACCTGAATATAGTCCTTCATAAACGAATCCCTCCTTTTCCAATTGTACCCTCATTGCCTTTTTGCCACGGCAAACGAGGTTCTCGACCTGCTTTTTGGATTTATGCATAATCTTAGCCGTGTCGGTCAGACTGAATCCCTCGATATACACCAGATGGAGCGCCTGACTGTAGTCCTCGTTGACCTTGTTCAGCGCACGGTAAAGCATGATATTCTGTTCCTGCTGTATGTAAGTTTTTTCCAGATCCTCCTCATCGGAAATATCGTACATCTCATCGATGGGCAGTGAATAATTCTTGGACTTTTTCTTTATATAGTCATATGCAATGTAGCGTCCGATGGAAAAAAGCCATGTTCTGAACGAGCTTTTACCCGAAAATCTGGGCTTTTTCACAACCAGCTCAACGAAAGTCTCCTCCATGAGTTCCTCAGCCTCACAGATATTCCGAACAAGACTGTTGAGATAAAGGGAAAGTCCGTCCTTGTATTCTCTTATCACCTCCGTCATGCCGTCCTTGTCACCGTTTATGAAGCGGTTATAATTCATGGCACCGTTTTCGTTTTTGAGTTTTTCTACGGAAACGGTTTCGAGTATCTTATCTAATAATACCAGACTGCTGACCTGACAGCAAAGCTCACGGACAGTGACAGCGAATATCTTTAATCTGGCAGCGGCACTGCAATGAAAAGCCGCTTGGTAAGTACCTGCGACCGCAGTAAGCATAAAAATACCTCCTTAAATAAAATAATATAAAAACGGCGAAGCCGCAAAACATCGGGATTCCAATCAGCTTGCGGGCGGATAATATCCGCTCCTACAAATAATAACACCGACCTATAATAATATACCTATTCTAAATATTAGTCTCATTTTTACACAAAAACACTCACCCAACGATAAATATTTTTATGTTTTTACATATTTACAATATAATCACTCTTTCTTCACAGAATATTATAATATATCATACAATCAAAGTCAAACTGTATTCAGTGAATAATCGGTTATTTTTTGCTGTTTTCAGCGGAATTTTCCTCTCCGAAAAAATTTTCTGAAATTTTTTTCAAAAAAGATGAGTGTTTTTTTGAGTTTCGGAGACTAACAAGTGTAAGGGCAATAAACCGGATAACTTCACTGTCCGAAATGAGAATCTCATACGGACAGTGAAGAAAGGTTCCGGAGAAACAAAATTGCCAATGGTTTTAAAACCTGTCATACCTGCTCAGGTGTACTGTGGTACTACTTCAACGGAAAGGACGCTTCCCGACAGAGCATTATCAGAACTTAAACTATATTTTTATGAGGTGAATTATTATGAAAATCAAAAAATCTTTAGCTGCTCTGCTATCTGCTACTATGGCACTGTCATCACAGATCGTCGTTCCAATGTCCGCTTCAGCAGCAGATACCGTTACTACTTTTACAAAAGCTCCCAGCGCTGTTACAACTACAACATCAACTGCCGCAGAGGATGACGGTACAATTATTTACGCAGATGTAACTACTTTCAAAGCTCCCGATACAACTACCGAGGTTACTACATATAAGGTGAACACTACAGCTACAGAAGCAACCACATTCAAAGCACCTGCTGAAACCACAGCAGCTACAACTTATAAGGCAAAGACAACCGCCACTACAACAGAGGCTGACACTTCTACAGTCGCTGAAAATGTAACAACTGCTGCATCATCACAGAAAAATTCTTCTGTAACTACAACTACAGCTTCCGCTCCAAAAGAAAAACTCCCACGTGTACAGCTTGAATACAAGGGAGTTGAGGTGACAGAAGCATATGAGGAGACCATCGTGCTGGAGGACGGCAAGACCTTATTCGTGAACAGCGGTGAAAAGGTGCTGTACAAGGATATGTTCAAAAAGGGCAACAAGCTGGATATCAAGGGCGAATTTGCCTACAACAAGGACGAGGACCTCTATATCAACTGCTCTGCTGAAATGGCTATAACTCCCTGCACAGACACAAAGAATGACAAGGCTCTTGCAGAAAAGATCGAGAAAATGCCTCACACTCAGCTTGAATACTGGGGACCTACTGTAATAGATTCCGATAAGGATACTCTTCTTCTCCAGAACGGCATGAAGGTGTATGTAAGCAGCGGTAAGCAGCACTATACCGATATGTTCAAGGCAGGCAACATGATAAGCCTTGTGGGTGAATTTGCTTACGATGCAGAGCAGGATATGTACTACAATGTTGACAGCGAGATTTGGCTCCACCAGTACGTTGTATG
>JAFVBU010000275.1 GCA_017479805.1 Ruminococcus sp. | reverse complement strand
TCCACACCATGTCACTTGCCTGCACATCGGGCAGCACAGGCACACCTAAGATCCTTTCAGTTCCTTCAGGCGGATTCCTTTCCACACAGAAGGACATGGGCGACTACCTCGAATTCACATCAAATGATGTTATGATGCTTGGTATGACACTTTATCATCAGGGTGGCTTCGGTATGGGTCAGCAGATGGCTCTCAAGGGCGGTACTATGATGTATCAGCCGCAGTTCAACCCTGTTGAGTTCCTTGAAACTGTTCAGAAGTACAAGGTAAACGTTATCCAACTCACTTCAACACTTGCAAAGGTTCTCCTTTCAACACCTGATTTCGACAAGTACGATCTTTCAAGTGTTCGTGCCTGTTATTTCGCAGGAGAGGTCCTTCCTAAGGAAATTGCCGATATCTTCGTTGAAAAGCTGGGTATCAGAGTTATCAATGTTATCGGTTCATCCGAGACCTGCACAATGGTAGTATGGGATTCTGCAAGAGATGCAGGTACAGACCCAAGCGATTTCCGCAAACTGAGCTTTACAGATGTAAGAGTTATAGATGCACAGCATAACGATGTTGCTGAGGGCGAAGTAGGCGAGCTGTGTGTATACACAGACGGCGTTATCACCGATTATTTCGGCAATCCCGAGCTTTCCGCAGAGAAGATACTCACCGACGAGCAGGGACGCAGATGGTTCTGCACAGGCGACCTTGTAAACAAGCTGCCGAACGGTATCGTTCGTTTCGCAGGCAGAAGCAAGCGTATCATCAAGCGTGGCGGCAACCTCGTTCACGCTGAGGAAGTAGAGGCTTGCCTGCTGACACATCCGAAAATAGCAGCCGCAGCCGTTACAGATGAGCCTCATCCTGTTATCGGTCAGCAGATAGTTGCTTATATACAGCCAAAGGGCGACGAAAAGGTCACCCGTGGCGAGCTGGCTCGTTACTTCGACGGCAAGCTCTCAGCATACAAGGTGCCCGATAAGGTCATCCTCGTTGAGGAAATACCAAAGGATATCGGCAAGATACAGTTCAAATACCTCAGAAAGAAGGAGTATAAATAATGAATAATCTGGATTGGAACGAATTTACACAGGTCATCTCCGATTATGTGGGAGTTGACGCTTCGGAGATCACAAAGGAAACTGACGTTTACGACGATCTCTACCTCGATTCACTGGGACTTTTCGGTCTTGGCTCACACATCACAGAGACATACAAGCTGGGACTTCCCCTTTCACAGGTGGCTTCCATAAGCAGAGTCGGCGAGTTCTTCGACCTGCTTAACGAAAAGGGCAAGCCCTCCGAGGACTGATATGGTACTTTTCTTTCTCCCCCATGCAGGCGGTTCGGCAAAAAGCTACAGCTCGTTCAAGCGCTTTCTGCCGAAAGACCTGACGGTAGTGGCTATGGAGCTGTCAGGACGCTTCACACGCTCCTCTGAGCCCTTGCTTGACACTGTACCCGACTGCGTTTCCGACCTCATAGAGAAGCACGGAGAGCTGTTAAAGGGCGACTATGTGCTTTTCGGTCACAGCATGGGAACAGTGCTCACCACCGAGTTTATCCGTCAGGCAAAGGAAAAGGGTCTGTCACTTCCGAAGCATATCTTCCTTTCGGGCAAGAATCCCCCTGACGAGGAAGTGCACTGCTTTGAGAATATCAGTGAAGCAAGCGACGAGGAAATTGTTGAATTTTTCAGCAAAAACAGCCTTGCATCACCTGCTGTTCCCGATGAGGAACTGACAAAAATGCTCAATAAGATACTCTGTACCGATGTGCGGATGGCTGAGCTGTACAAGTCCGAGCCTTTTGATTTCGGCTGCGATATAACAGTGATGTACGGCACCGAAGACCTCCTCATGCAGCAGGTGGATATGAATAGCTGGAGCAGATTCACAAGCGGAAAATGCGAAGTGATACCTTTCAGCGGCGGTCATTTCTACTTTAATCAGCATAAAGAGGAAATTTGTAAAATCATATTGAATAGGATCTGATCAAAACGGCGCAGCAATGCGCCGTTTTTCAAGCTGGCGTCATCTTGCCCACACCCACGCTCCCGCTCGTAAACTCGCTCACTCTCTGCGAAACTTTTACTCTGCTTTCGCTCGCTTTTACTAAATTCGTGTACGGTTTCATGTTAATTTCAGTAAAGCACGGGGCGATGTGGGCATCGCCCCCTACAAACTATTGCTCCCCCAACTAAACTTTGCCAAAAAGGCGAAGTCAGAAAGGAAATTTATCAAGGAAGGAAAACGCAGGAATGCTAACGCATTTCAAGTTTTTCTGACGCAGAGAAATTTTCTTTATGTCGAGCATTTGACGGCAAGGTTTAGTTGGGGGAGCAATACTTACCATACCGTATTATACGGTCAAATGGACGGGCGCTCGGAAAGCGCCCCTACAAATTGCAGCCACAAATCTCATTTTAAGGCACGGGCGGCGGAACGCCGCCCCTACATTCTCAATTCTCCATTCTCAATTCTCAATTTCTGACAACTGATCACTAATACACTCATACACTAATAAACACTAAATAAAACAACATTTATCACAATATCATCACTATAATTGACTTGACATGAACACAGGGATGGAGTATAATTTAATGAGAATAAATTAATGATAAAGGGTGCAAAATGAAACATTTTAAAGATTTGATACATCAGCGGTGGTTCGCTAATACCCTCGCAGGCTGTATCACTGTTGCGGTCTATCTGCTGCTCTCACACCTGAATATAGTTCTGGGCGGCATATCGCAGTTTATCGGCTATTTTTCAATCGTTATCGTAGGTGCGGTCTTTGCGTACCTCATGAATCCTCTTGCAAAGCTGTACGAAAACAAACTGTTCAGCAAGATAAAACAGATCAAAAAAGATTCAACTAAATGGTCACTATCAGTGGGACTGGCTGTAACTACCGTTCTGCTTTTCCTTATACTGATACTGGTCATCCTCATCCCTCAGCTTCTGGCAAGTATCACCAACTTCGTTTCAAACCTCGGTTCCTATGCTTCGTCGCTGCTGAAACAGCTCAACGAATTCGGTCTTTCGTTCTCGGATTCGCCAAACGCTACAAGTATACAGAATCTCCTTTCATCATCGGAAAATATAATCAACACCATCGTTGACTATATCTCCGACAACTCCTCTAAGATAATCAGCGCTTCCACCTCGGCAGGCAAGAGCGTCGTGGACTGGATAATCTCGTTCATTATTTCCGTGTACCTGCTTACCGCTAAGGACAGGATTAAAACAGGCTCAAAGCAGTTCATGAGCGCAACGATGAAAAAGGATGTGTACGATTCTACGCTTACATTCCTCACTCGCTGCAACGAGATACTGAACCGCTACATTATCTTCGACCTCATCGACGGTCTTATCGTAGGCGCTACAAATGCCGTATTTATGGCAATTTTCGGTATGCAGTACGTGGGACTTGTCTCAGTGGTGGTGGGTGTCACCAACCTTGTGCCCACATTCGGACCACTGGTCGGCGGTGTTATCGGCACATTCATCCTGCTGATGGTAAAGCCGTTCCATGCGGTGATATTCATTATATTCACTCTGATACTCCAGACCCTCGACGGCTATGTCATCAAACCAAAGCTGTTCGGAAATACCTTCGGTGTTTCGGGACTTCTGATACTTCTTGCCATCGTTATCGGCGGAAAGATATTCGGTATCCTCGGAATCCTGCTGGCTATCCCCGTGGTAGCTATCGGCGATTACGTGTACAGAGAGATCGCAATACCGCATATGGAGAAAAAGCGCAGGGAACAGGGCAAAAAAGAGCGCCGCAAGCCTGAAACTCCCGAGGAGGAAAAGGACGAGCTTATGGATGCGGCAGAAATGACGGAAATTATTGACAAATGACAAAAGGGCGGAGTTTTCCGCCCTTATTTAATAGAATAGGAGGATAAATATGATACAAGACATTCACCCCAGCAGACTCGACAACAGCTACCAAAACCACACACTCAGCAGCGAGGACTATCTTCTCTGCTTTGACAGCGAGGGCAGACTGCTTTCCCGTACCGAAAACGGCTCTCTCAGCTTCACAACAGGCAGCGATGTTTCCGTTCAGACTGCCCTTTACCTATTTTCCGTGGACGATAAGCGCTATTTTCTCGCATACAACAGCCCCGACTGCACCGCAGACGGCTATGAGTACCGCACTATCCGTGAACTTCGTGATACCACAGAGGGCAAGGAGCTTTTTGCCGCATTCACCGCATACCACCTCCGCCAATGGTACACCGACAATAAATTCTGCGGCAGGTGCGGTGAGGGACTTACACCCCACGGCAGCGAACGTGCAATGAAGTGCCCGAAATGCGGAAATGTGGTGTACCCACGAATAAACCCTGCCGTTATAGTGGGAGTTGTCAGGGGCGAGACTATACTCATCACCCGATACCGCAAGGGATATGCCCACAATGCCCTTGTAGCAGGCTTCACGGAGATTGGCGAGACACTTGAACAGACCGTTGCCCGTGAGGTCATGGAGGAGACAGGGGTAGCTGTGAAGAATATCCGATATTATAAGTCTCAGCCGTGGGGCATGGCGCAGGATATGCTTGTGGGCTTCTTCTGCGAGGCTGACGGGGACGGCATTATCCGCATGGATAAGAATGAGCTGAAATACGCACAGTGGGTAGAGCGTAAGGATATCGTGCTCCAGCCCAATGATCTCAGTCTTACTAATGAGATGATGAAAATTTTTAAGGAAAACAAAATATAAATTCTGAGGGGCGATATTTATATCGCCCCCGAACATTGTAGGGAACGCCGAGGGCGGGCTCCCTTACAGAATGTTGCCACGAATTTCATTGCAGCCTCTGTATCGTTCACATTACATTAACAAAATATTAACAAAACGTTTACAAAATCCACCGCACAAAACACTCTCTCAAACGTCATACATAGTGAAGGGAGGTCAATATGTCAGTCGAATTGAAAGATCAGTACGATAGGATCTTGCGATATTGCTTCTACAAAGTCCATGACCGTGACAAGGCTGAGGATATCACTCAGGAAACGTTCCTGCGATTCCTCGAACATTCCGACTACCACGGCATAGGCAAAGACCTGCAATATCTGTACACGATAGCCGGCAATCTGTGTGCGGACTGCTACCGTAAAATGCCTTCCGAAGAACTGACTGATACCATCCCCGATGACGCAGACGAAGAAGAACAGGTCCTCACAGGTGTTGCCCTTAGCAGCGCCATACGAAAGCTTCCCCCCGAGGACGCTGAACTCATCCTCCTGCGTTATGCGAATGAAGTTCCTGTCAGTGTTCTGAGCAAAATACACGGTGTTTCACGGTTCTCCATGAACCGCAGGATAAAAAAGATTCTTGATATCCTGAAAAAAGATCTTGAATGATAGGAGGTGTCAGCTTGAATAAAAAATTTAAGAAAGCAATACAGGATTCTTTTGTATCGCCCGAAGCAAAACGCAAGGAACAATTTTTTACGGAAGCGGAACACCTCTTACAGCAAAAACGCAGGAAAACACCGCTTCTCTACAGAATAGCCGCAGGCGCAGCCGCTGTGACTGCCGCCTTTGGAGTTGGCGTATACCTTAGAGATATGCCATCTCCACAGCCTGTACATCAATCAGACCCTGCCGTTATCACCGATACGGCTACGCAGACTTCTGCCGCCGAAACGACGAACAAGCCTGCTTTAACAACTACCCAAGCACATCCGCACACAACCGCTCCATCATCCACCACAAAGAAAGCTTCAGCTGCATCAACAGCTCAGACGACCATTACAGCCACTTCTTCTGCAAACTCCATATCCATATATACCACATCATCCCCTATTCAGCAGGTAGATATGCCTGCTGAACAGGATGATGGCGGTCAACCTCAGACCACAGTCACTCCGCCCGTGGAAACGACTGTGACGACAACTATTACTATAAAGGAGGATCAAGATATGAAATTTAACAGAATGACTGCTATCCTTACAGCGTTTTTTACCGCATTCCCTAACGGCTTAGCATCAGTAGCCGCTGATGAGCAGGAGCCTGCTATCAGGAATGCTATTAGCTGGATAGAAACAAATGAAGCCCTTTTCGACTTCAACGGCAACGGCGACATCGACCTTGATGACCTCTACACGGAATTAGTCTACACCAACGGCGAGCTTGATGAGCTTACCGAAGAACAGATAGAGAAGTGCAGAGCTGTTGAGGATTTCGACAAAAACGGCGAGGTCACTCCCGATGAGAGTGTCTACCTTTTCAGCTACGCTACAGAAAAAGGCAATATTGTCAACGATTTTGACCTCGATCTCATATCAAGGAGTCGATTCAACTACGGTTCAAACGAAGTGTTCCTCGTATTCAGATCATCCATAAACGAATTTGTCAGAGTGGCACAGAGTCAGGCAACAAAAGAGTTTAATTCATTTAAGGAAAACGTTGAAAACGGCACTTACGATATGGACGTAAACTTAGACGGAAAGGTCGATATCTACGATTTCTATGACTGGTATCTGTACTACTACAGCACCTACTCGCCTATTGCATACAGAGCTATCAAAGACCCGACTGTTATAGGGCTTGCCCGTGACCTGCCTATATGGACAAACGGCACAGCAGTTGAGGCTGTTGGCAAGGCTATAGATGATAATGATTACTTCCGTGATATCTGCACTCTGCCATCGGATGTTTACGACAAGAGCAAGGCTTTACAGAAAGCTATGATGGACAATGGCATTGTCGGCATGAATTCCTATGCTAATGTACTCCAGTACTTCTGTGTTGAGGTCATGAACGGCGAAGTTCCGAGAGAGTATGAGGAAGCCGATTTCTATGCGGACTACCGTGAGGTGTTCACTCTCAGCGACGGCAGAGTGCTCCGTCCCGACTACTACAAATCTCTCGAATACGGAAATTCATCCGAAAAGCCCGAGGACTACTACTATACCGAAAACTCGGTAAATACCTTCATAAACAGAATGCCCGAATTCAAGGATTTATTTATACCTGTCATCCATTCGGGCAACTCAAAGGAACAGCTTGATAAAATAAATGAAAATTCCTATGCTATCTCTGATGAGCTCTACAATATCTCTGAGGTTGCAAAAAGATATTCTGAGCTTAAAGATGGTATACAGTCAGGCAAGAAAACTCTTGACAGCTTTGACATCAACCTTGACGGCAAATTTGACAGGAACGACGTTCTGACCGCTGTTACCATTTACAATACCGAAAAATCAACAAATACATCCTATAAGAGAAGTATTCTTCCTTATGATGTATGGGAGCGCCTTGAGCATGATCTCGACCTTGACAATAACCACGAAAGCAGTAGTAAGTATGACCTTATGCTCCTTGAACTGCTCAACTTTGAGTTCGGCGAGACCAATTTCAGAGGAATAAGCGACCTTGATATCTACAATCCGTTCAATCCTGCAACGACCGAACTGCTGAAAGAGTGCACAGCCGCTTTACAGCCCAAAACTACAAACGGCGATGTTGACCTTGACGGAAAGATCACAGCAATTGACGCTACAAAGGTATTGACGTACTATTCACAGGTATCAGCCGAGGCTAAGATAGCTGCGAAAGAGCAGGATAAACTGGAAGCATTGGGAGATATTAATGATGATGGAATGGTTGACGGTAGGGATGCAACGGAGTTGTTGAGCATTTATGCGAAGAATTCGGTAGAATAATAGAAATAAAAACAAAAAAGAAAAATAAAAAAGCGGCGAAGCCGCACTATACCAGGGTCAAGGGTGACTCCCTACAGTGTAGGGAGATGTCACAAAGTGACAGAGGGTCGTCGTTCCTGTTAGGAAGTGTAGACCTCCCTTGCGGAGGGTGAGCGAGGGAGGCAGAGCCTCCCTAACAAAGCAGTCAGTCCAGCGTAGCTTGGACTGACGGACGTTCCATAAGAAATAACGGTCAAGCCGATGGGAGTAACCTCCTACTAAATACGGCTTGACCGTTATTTGCATTTTCACGTCCGTGAGACTTACGCTTCGCTTGTCTCACTACTACTGAGGGGGACGCTGTCCCCCTCGCTCACCCTCTGCCAAAGGGATGTGATCCCTCTGGACTCCCGGTGCTTGGCGGCGTCGCCG
>JAFVBU010000274.1 GCA_017479805.1 Ruminococcus sp. | reverse complement strand
TTCATGTTAATTTAAATGTTACCCACGGGGCGATGTGGGCATCGCCCCCTACACAGCAATGGTGAACAGGCAAAATGTAGGGGCTGATGCCTACATCAGCACGTGATTAACAATATCTTGTCGATTTTTTAGACAAACTTAGGGCGCACACTGTGCGCCCCTACAATTGTTTTAATGGTATTGTACGCTTGGCACGGGCGCTCGGAAAGCGCCCCTACATCACCGCCCCGAATTTACTAACGTCGTGCGAAAGCAGAATAAAAGTTTCGCAGAGAGTGAACGAGCTTGCGAGTGGGAGCGTGGGTGTGGTTGCCCGAATGTGAGGTAGGATTCTGTCTGAACATGAGGGTATGTCGGCACAGGATATAAAGCCGACCAAGCTGGCGTCAGATTGATTCTTAGTTTTCTTCGTCTTCGTCTTTCGGGCGGCTGAGGACTTTTACTTTGCAGACTACTATTCTGTGGTGCTTGACCTCGGTCACGTCAACGTGCATATTGTCGGTGTCAAGGCTTACCTGAGTGCCGTTTTTGGGTATCTGTCCCAGCCTGTCGATGATGTAGCCGCCAAAGGTGTCGTACTTGTCCGCAGGCAGTTCAACATCAAGCTCCTCGCAGACCTCGGTGAGAGAGCTTATACCGGGAACTGTCCACTCCTCGTCGCCCGTCTTTATGAGCTTCACTGTCGGCTCGTCCTCGGGATCGTCGGCAAAATCGCCCACAAGCTGCTCCACAAGGTCGGTTATAGTGACGATACCGCTCATTCCGCCGTATTCGTCAACGACAACTGCAAAATGTGACGAACCGTCCTGCTTCATCTGCTCAAAAAGGCGGTCGGCTTTCATGTTCTCATGGACGAAAAGCGGCTCACGAACGGCATTTTCCATAATATTTTCACGGCTTTTGTCGTCAAGTCGGAAATAGTCCTTTGCATCGAGAACGCCGATAACGTTGTCCACACTCTCGCCGCAGACAGGGAAAACCGAGTGGCGTGTGCGGTGGATAGTCTCCTCCCAGACCGAAATATCATCAGCGCTCCAGAGCACGGAAACGTCTGTGCGGTGGGTGCAGACCTGCTCGGCGGTGAGGTCGTCGAAAGCGAAAACATTCTTGATTATGCGGTTCTCGTCCTCGTCGATAGTGCCCTTTTCAGCGCCTGCATCGGACATCATGAGTATCTCCTCCTCGGTGACTGTTTCGAGACTGCTTTCGGGGTCGATACCGCAAAGGCGGAGAATACCGTTCGAGACAGCCTTGACACAGGCGGTCAGGGGAGCGAAAAATCCCGACATAAAGCCGATAAGTCCGCTGAGGGCGAGGGCTGTTTTTTCGGGAGCTCTTGCGGCGGTGCGCTGGGGGATGAGCTTGCCGAAAATGAGCATGAGACAAGCCACGGCAATGGCGAGCAGTACCGTTACAGCAGCGGAGACAGCGCCCTCGGAAAGGGGACATCCTGCGCCAATAATGGCACTTGTCAGCGGCGCAGAAAAGCTGTGAGCCGCAAAAGCCGCACTGAGACAGCACACAAGAGCGGACGCAGTACGCAGGGCTGACAGGAAGCGCTCAGGCTTCGCAATGAGTTTTTTCAGTTTTTTTGCCTTTTTATTTCCGCTTGCGGCGAGCTTGTCCAGCTTCGAGTCGCTGACAGCAATTGCCGAGACTTCGGCGCAGGTGAACAAAGCGGAAAGGGCTAAAAGTGTGATTTGCAGAATTATCTGCCCGATCATTCCATATTCCTCCGAGTATACGTATTGCTTTCAGGTTTGCATGAAAGCGCAAAAAGACACAGCCTGTCACAGAACGAGGTGAAGACCGTGCCTTATATTTATATATTTTAATGTATTATCTGTCCATTTATAAGGGTAACTGCCGTCAGGGGCACTATCCATCAGTTTTTCCACCTCCGAAAAATGTATATCTTATATTATACAGCATTGCAGTTGATTTGTCAATATCATTTTTTTGATTGTTTTAGTGCTTTAGGTGTTAGAAATTGAGAATTGAGAATGGAGAATTGAGAATGTAGGGGGCGATGCCCACATCGCCCCGAGAGTAACATTAAATTTAACCTGAACCAATTGTAGGGGGCGCACATTGTGCGCCCGTGCCATCGTTTGCATATGATATCATTAAACCAATTGTAGGGGCGGATATCATCCGCCCGTGGGTAATCGTATAAATATGGATAGAACATTGTAGGGAACGCCGCCCACGGCGTTCCACGGTGAACCGATGATGTTTGCCGTTCATAATAATGTTATTGATATATCGTTCATATAATAAATATGAAAATGATGTTTGTTACGTTAACAATGGAACGCCGTGGGCGGCGTTCCCTACATTGGTTTCATGATATTTTAAGTGTAACTTGCGGGACGTCGAGGACGCCGTCCCCTACAGCTGACAACTAAGCACTAATACACTTATACACTCATACACTAAAAAATACACTAATAGCTAATAACTATAAAAAGACTATTGACAAATGAACAGCCATGCGCTATAATATATCTGGCAGTAAAAATACTGCGAAATTTGAAGAGTAAAAATACGTTCGTTAAGTGTTGACTGAACGGGGAGTTGTCAGTCAAACGAAAAGCTGCGGCTTGCGGTTCGTATTTTGCATCCCGCTTCATAGGACAAAAATAAAAGACTTTATGCCTTCTTTTCTGTCGTATGAGTGAGGAAAAGGAGGATTTTTTTATGAATACAAACAACACAGCGGCTAAGTCGGGACTCAGGGTCTTCGGCTCAACAAAGGTTCTCATCGCTTCGGCTCTCCTTGCAGCCATAAGCATCGTTCTCTCAAAGTTCGTGTCTTTGAACCTGACTGACAGCATACGTATCGGCTTCGGCGCTCTGCCTATCCAGATGGCAGGAGTTTTCTTCGGCCCTGTTGTGGGCGGAGTTGTGGGACTGGTGGCTGACGTTATCGGCTGTATCCTCAGAGGATATTCCATCAATCCTATTATTACCCTCGGTTATATCTGCATCGGCACTGTTTCGGGATTTATGTTCCACAATGTTCTCGGCGGAATGAAGAAAAATTCCCCTGTTCGTGTGGCACTTTCCACATTCCCTGCACACATTTTCGGCTCGATGATAATTATTTCCTTCGGCCTTTATGTGTACTACCACACACCGCTCCCACAGCTTTTGGTTCGTATCCCTATCTACCTCATAACATCGGCTATCGAGACTGTTATTATTAGCGTTCTTCTCCGGAACAAGCTGTTTGTTTCCGAGCTTGAAAAGGTGCAGAAATGACGTACAGCGAGGCTAAAGCGTTCCTCAAAGCCGCTTCCGAAAGGGGAAGTATCCTCGGTCTGGAGCGTGTCAGGGAGCTTCTCAGGCTGTTGGGTCAGCCGCAGGAAAAGGTGAAGACAGTCCACATCTCGGGCACTAACGGCAAAGGCTCTTTCGGCGCTATGCTCACCGCTGTTCTCACCGAAGCAGGCTATAAAACGGGCGGCTTCTCGTCGCCTGCTATTACCGATGTCACTGACAGCTGCCGTATAAACGGCACTGAGATAACGCAGGAGAGATTTGCCGATATCATAGGCATTATCGCTCCCGTGTGCGATTCCATGACCGAAAAGCCAACGGAATTTGAAGTCCTTGCGGCGGCGGCTTACGTCCTCTTTGCGGAGGAAAAGTGTGATATTGCGGTGGTCGAGTGCGGAATGGGCGGCGACACCGACGCTACCAATGTTATGGAAAGCCCCGTGCTTTCGGTGATAACCAACGTTCAGTCCGACCATTGCGGTTTTCTCGGGAACACCATTGCTGAGATAGCCGCTCACAAGGCAGGCATAATAAAAAAGGGCTGTCCCGTATTTTTCGGCGATACCGCTCCCGTGGCGCTGGAAATCATCGAAAAAAGGGCAAAGGAGATGTCCGCACCCCTGACAGTTATCGACAGGAGCGGAGTTACCGATGTGAAGTACAGCCTTGAGGGTATCAGTTTCAGGCGCAATGGCAGAGAGTTCGCAACTCCCCTGTGCGGCTCTTATCAGCTCGGCAATACGCTGAATGTTCTGCAATGTGCCGAAATACTGGGCAAAAACGGCTTTCCTGTCTCGGAAAGCGCACTGAAAAACGGTCTGCTGAAAACAAAATGGCACGGCAGGTTCGAGATACTCAGCCGTGACCCTTATGTGATATTCGACGGTGCTCACAACCCCGACGGCATACACTTCGCCGCCGACACTATTTCCCGATATTTCGACAAAAAAGCCGCAATTCTCATCGGCGTTATGGCTGACAAGGAGTACGGGCTTTATGCGGATATGCTGGGGCATCTCATCGACAAGGCATTCACTGTCAAGCCCGACAATCCCCGTGCACTTGACAGCGCCGCTCTTGCAGAGGTGTTCACCGCAAAGGGCATACCGTCCGAGAGCTTTGAAGTCCTCACGGATGGTGTAAGATCGGCGTATTCCTACGCTAAGGAGAAAAACATCCCCCTCATAGCCCTCGGTTCGCTTTATATGTACCGTGAGTTCACGCAAGCGCTTATGGAATTGAGAATGTAGAATTGAGAATTGAGAATTGCAAGCTGACGCCAGCTCGAAAAAGGCTGCACAAGTTACGTGCAGCCTTTTGTTTTTTATTGACATTTGTCCCTCTATGTGCAGAGGCGGACAGTGTTATTATTAGTTTTTATCTTTGAGATATGATCTGACGAGAACCTGTAAAAGCTCGTCACGGTCGATGTGGCGGATAAGATTTCTTGCGTTGTTGTAGGTGGTTATGTATGTCGGGTCTTCCGAAAGGATATAGCCCACTATCTGATTGATAGGATTGTAGCCTTTCTGAGTGAGAGCGTCGTAGATTATAGTGAGATTCTTCTTCAGCTCTGCTTCTTTATCCTCATTGACAGAGAATGTCATTGTTTTGTCAAACATATTATCAGCCTCCCGATTGGTATATATGCAGCCTTTTCCGTGATTTTGGGCATTCACCGAAAAGGCGGTATTTCATGTAAGGCATAAAAGTCCTCTATTAATTATACATCAAAATCATATTTATTGCAAGTAATACGAATATTTTTTACTTTTTTCACGGAAAATGATGTTGGTTTTTGTGCCATATGTACAGGCGAGCGGCAGGGAGCTGCTCTGCCTGAGACAGTGTGTCAGCCGCTGAGACCTGTGCGCTTAACGAAGCTGTTGCAGTCGGTACATTCGGGAACAGTAGGGTCGTCCTCGTGAGTGCCGACGGAAATGCAGTCCAGTGAGCAGAAGTCCTCAGTGACCAGATTATGCTGACACTGTGATACTGTACATCTGATCTTATCGTTTTTCTTCTTGCAGTCCATAATGAACCTCCATGAAAATTATTGCTCTTATGAGCCGATAATATTATATGCGGATTATGGACAAATATTCATCAATGCATAATGCTTAATGCATAATTCATAATTGGTGGTGTCCCCTGACGGGGACTGATTCAAAATTGTGAGCGGAGCGAACACATATAATTATGCACTATGAATTATGAATTATGAATTGAATCAAAGGTACGCTTTAAGGTACTGTCCTGTGTAGGACTGTGGGCACTGTGCAACTTCCTCGGGAGTTCCCTGTGCAACGATAGTGCCGCCGCCGTCGCCGCCCTCGGGTCCGAGGTCGATGATATGGTCAGCCACCTTTATGACGTTGAGGTTGTGCTCGATGACGAGGACGGTATTTCCCTGATCTGCCAGCGCTTGAAGTACATCAATGAGCTTGTGCACATCCGCTGTGTGCAGACCCGTTGTAGGCTCGTCGAGGATGTAGATAGTCTTGCCTGTGGAGCGCTTTGAAAGCTCCGTTGACAGCTTCACACGCTGAGCTTCGCCGCCCGAAAGAGTTGTGGCAGGCTGACCTATTTTGATATAGCCCAGACCCACCTCCTGCAAGGTTTTCAGCTTTCGTGCGATCTTAGGCAGGTGCTCGAAAAACTCAACTCCCTCGTCAACGGTCATTTCCAGAACGTCATAAATGCTCTCGCCCTTGTAATGGACCTCGAGAGTTTCACGGTTGTAGCGCCTGCCCTTGCAGACCTCGCAGGGAACGTAAATATCAGGCAGGAAGTGCATTTCTATCTTGATTATGCCGTCGCCCTGACAAGCCTCACAGCGTCCGCCCTTGACATTGAATGAGAAGCGTCCGCTTGTGTAGCCGTGGGCACGTGCATCCTGAGTTTTTGCGAAAAGGTCACGGATATCGCTGAAAACACCCGTATAAGTAGCAGGATTGGAGCGTGGAGTGCGTCCGATAGGGGACTGGTCTATGCATATGACCTTGTCAAGGCGGTCAACTCCGTCCATCTTCTCAAACTGTCCGCTCCTTGTCTTTGCACGGTTCAGCTTTGCGGCAAGGTGCTTGTAGATTATCTCGTTGACCAGCGAGGACTTGCCCGAGCCCGAAACTCCCGTAACGCAGACCAGTTCGCCCAGCGGCACAGATACATCGATATTTTTCAGATTATGCTCAGCCGCACCGTGAATGGTCAGGAATTGTCCGTTACCCTTGCGGCGCTTCTTCGGAACGGGTATTTTCTTCCGTCCGCTGAGATATGCGCCTGTTATGGAGTCCTTGCATTTCAGCAGTTTGTCAACAGTTCCCGAGAATACCACGTTTCCGCCGTTGACACCTGCTCCCGGACCGATATCGACTATATAATCAGCGGCAAGCATAGTGTCGTCGTCATGCTCCACCACTATCAGCGTATTGCCGAGGTCACGGAGACGTTTCAGAGTTGCTATCAGCTTGTCGTTGTCACGCTGGTGCAGACCGATACTCGGCTCATCGAGGATGTACAGCACACCCACCAATGACGAGCCTATCTGGGTAGCAAGGCGGATACGCTGACTTTCGCCGCCTGAGAGAGTTCCCGAGGCACGGGAAAGTGTCAGGTATTCCAGACCCACGCTTGCAAGGAAGCCCAGACGCTCCTTTACTTCCTTGATTATGCGCTCGCCAACGAAGCGGTCATACTCTGAAAGCTGAAGTCCGTTGAAGAAAGCAAGAGCGTCCCTGACGGAAAGATCGGTGAGCTGACTGATATTCTTGTCACTGACAGTTACAGCAAGGTACTCGTCACGAAGCCTTTTGCCGTGGCACTGAGGGCAGTCCACCTCGCTCATGTACTCGTCTATCTCCGCCTTTGACCACTCGCTGTTGGTCTCACGGTAGCGCCTTTCAAGGTTGTTCACAACTCCCTCAAAAGGGGACTGATAGCTTCCGCCGCCGAGAGATTTGGGACGTTTAAGGTCAAGCGGCTCAGTTCCCGTGCCGTAGAGGAAAAGGTCAAGGTCGCTCTTTTTCAGCTTTTTCACGGGTACATCAAGGTCGATGCCGTACTTTTTGGAGATGGCGTTGAAGTACATCGTAGCCACGGAAGTCTCGTCAAGGCTGTTCCAGCCGCTTGCGTTGATAGCGCCCTCGTTGACGGACAAGTCCTTGTTGGGGATGACTAAATCGGGGGCGATATGTCTGAACATACCAAGTCCCGTACACTTCGGGCAGGCGCCTGTGGGGTTGTTGAAGGAGAACATGACGGGTTCAAGCTCGCCAATGCTGATATTGTGCTCGGGGCAGGCGTAATTCTGGGAGAAAAGCATTTCCTCGCCGCCGATAACGTCCACCATAGCAAGCCCGTCGGTGAGACGGAAAACGGTTTCCAGCGAATCGGTGATACGTGACTCGATACCCTCCTTGACAATGATACGGTCAACCACTATCTCAATGTTGTGCTTCTTGTTCTTGTCCAGCTTTATCTCCTCGGACAGCTCGTACATACTGCCGTCTATACGCACACGGACAAATCCCGACTTTTTAGCGGACTCCAGCTCCTTGACGTACTGACCCTTGCGCCCTCTTACGATGGGAGCGAGAAGCTGTAAGCGAGTGCCCTCGGGGAGCGACATGATGGAGTCCACCATCTGGTCAATGCTCTGCTGGGCGATGATACGTCCGCAGACGGGACAGTGTGGGATGCCGATACGTGCATAGAGCAGACGGAGGTAGTCGTATATCTCAGTGACCGTGCCGACAGTGGAGCGTGGATTTTTTGATGTAGTTTTCTGGTCGATGGAAATAGCAGGGGAGAGACCCTCAATGCTGTCCACATCGGGCTTTTCCATTTGTCCGAGGAACATACGGGCATAGGAAGAAAGGCTCTCCACGTAGCGGCGCTGACCGTCGGCATAGATGGTATCGAAAGCCAGCGAGGACTTGCCCGAGCCCGAAAGCCCCGTCATAACGATGAGCTGATCTCTCGGCAGTTCCAGATCGATATTTTTAAGGTTATTGGCTCTTGCGCCCTTTATAACTATCTTATCCTTCATATTTATCCCTTTCCTTTGTTTTAGTAAGTAGTAAGTAGAAATCAGTAAGTAGTGCGGTGTCGCCTATCGGCGACAGATTTAAATATTTTAAATTTGTGAGCGCAGCGAACACATAACTACTTACTACTCACTACTTACTACTCACTACTTACTCAACTCTCTGATTTTGTCACGCAGATAAGCGGCGTGTTCAAATTCAAGCATTTTTGCGGCATTCTTCATTTCTGCGGTCAGCTTTTCAATGAGTGCCTGTTTGTCTGCGGCGGACATCTTCTTCTTCGCCGTGGACTTATCAACCTTTGCCTTAGAAGTGATCTCCAGTACGTCACGGACATCCTTGATGATGGTTTTCGGCACGATGCCGTGTTCCTCATTGAATGCCATTTGCAGGCTTCTGCGGCGCTCCGTTTCGGTTATGGCACGTTCCATCGAGCCTGTGACCTCGTCGGCGTACATTATGACCTTGCCCTTAGCGTTACGTGCGGCACGTCCGATGGTCTGTATCAGCGAGGTCTCACTTCTCAGGAAGCCCTCCTTGTCGGCGTCGAGAATGGCGATAAGGCTCACCTCTGGGATATCAAGTCCCTCACGGAGCAGGTTGATTCCCACAAGCACATCAAATATACCGTTTCGCAGGTCTTTGATTATCTCCATACGCTCGATGGTGTCGATATCGTGGTGCAGATAGCGGACTTTTACCCCTAAATTCTCATAGTAGGAGGTCAGATCCTCAGCCATTTTCTTGGTGAGAGTGGTCACAAGCACACGCTCGTTCTTTGCGGCTCTCTCGTTTATCTCGGACAGCAGGTCGTCAACCTGTCCGTTAGTGGGCTTGACGATTATCTCGGGGTCAACAAGTCCCGTTGGACGAATGACCTGCTCAATGATGGTATCGGTCTTTTCACGCTCTATTTGTCCAGGGGTAGCGCTGACGTATATCGCCTGATGGATATGCTCGTTGAACTCGTCGAAATTCAGCGGACGGTTGTCCATAGCGCTTGGCAGTCGGAAGCCGTAGTCAACGAGAGTTGTCTTTCGTGCACGGTCACCTGCGTACATGGCACGTACCTGCGGCAGAGTAACGTGGCTCTCGTCCACGATAAGGAGAAAGTCCTCGGGAAAGTGGTCAAGAAGCGTCTGGGGAGTGCTTCCTGCGGGGCGTCCTGCGAGGACACGGGAATAGTTCTCGACGCCCGAGCAGTAGCCCACCTCACGGAGCATTTCCATATCGTAGTGGGTACGCTGTTCGATACGCTGAGCCTCTATGAGCTTGTTGTTCTGCTGGAAATAGTCGATACGCTCCGCAAGCTCACGGTCTATCTCGGTGAGGGCGGCTTCCAGCTTGTCGTCGCCCACAACGTAGTGGGAAGCAGGGAAAATAGCCGCATGGGACACAACAGCCTTGACCTCGCCCGTCACCACGTTTATCTCGGAAATGCGGTCTATCTCGTCGCCGAAATACTCCACACGGACAGCGGTATCACTTGACATGGCAGGGAATATCTCCACCACATCGCCGTGGACACGGAAACGGTTACGCTCAAAGGCGATATCGTTTCTCTCGTAGCGTATCTTCACAAGCTCGTCAATAAGTTGGTCACGGGGCTTTTCTGCGCCCTGACGGATGGAAACGCACATTGAGCGGTATTCCTCGGGGCTTCCGAGAGAGTAGATACATGAGACCGATGCAACAATAATAACGTCCCTGCGCTCGGCAAGGGCAGTAGTTGCGGAGTGGCGGAGCTTGTCTATCTCGTCATTGATAGAGGAGTCCTTCTCGATGTAGCTGTCAGTGCTGGGCACGTAGGCTTCGGGCTGGTAGTAGTCGTAGTAGGACACGAAATACTCCACCGCATTATCAGGGAAGAACTCACGGAACTCCGAGCAAAGCTGTGCGGCGAGGATCTTATTGTGAGCGAGGACAAGGGTGGGCTTGTTGACACGGGCGATGACGTTTGCCATAGTGAATGTTTTGCCCGAGCCTGTAACACCGAGGAGTATCTGCTCCTTTTTGCCCGATCCAAGCCCCTCGACGAGCTTATCTATAGCCTGCGGCTGGTCGCCTGCAGGTGCGTAGTCTGAGTGCAGTACAAATCTATCCATGCTTTCCTCCAAATTAGTAAGTAGTGAGTAGTGAGTAGTGCGGTGTCCACTTCGTGGACGGATATTTTATCAGTAATCAGTAAATAGAAAGTAGAAAGTAGTGTGGTGTTCCCTGACGGGAACGGATTTAAATTAGTCAGCGAAGCTGACACCGATAATTAAGCATTATGAATTATGCATTGCCAATAGCTATTATATCACAAATATTTTATAAAATAAACCCCTTTACAGTGAATCGAACATATTTTCTTTTTTTAACTGATTGGAATAAAAAACCGTGGAGAATTTCCACGGTGCGGTTTGGATGAAAAAGCTGTGTTATATTGTAAGGAACGGGCGGTGGAACGCCGCTCCTACAGATGATAACGATATATTAACAAATTGTAGAGGCGCCGTTTCGGCGCCCATGTTGGTTTTATTCTCAATATGTACTTTTCGACAAACACGGGCGGATAATATCCGCCCCTACAATAGCTCACGCAAGGATGATATCTGCTATATCCTCAGCCTTTTCGGCAATGTAGTCTGCGCCCTCGGCTTCAAGCTCGGCACGTCCACGGAAGCCCCATGTACAGCCGATAACGGGGATACCTGCGTTTTTGCCTGTCTGAACGTCAACGTTGCTGTCGCCTATCATCCACACCTTGTCTTTTTTGTCGGGGACAGCGGCGAGTATCTCGTCGATTATAGCTGTATCAGGCTTTTTCGGGCGGCGGTCACATCCTCCCAGCACCTTGATAAAATCGATATCGGGGAGCAGGGCGGCTATTATCTTCTCAGCCGCATCCTCGGGCTTGTTTGTAGCTACAGCCAGCTTTACGCCGTTCTCGCTGAGCCTCTGCAATGTCTCCTTTATGCCCTCATACAGAGCGGTGTTGTCCAGAAGATGAGCGGAATAGTACTCCTTGAACAGCCCGTGGAGCTTTAAAGCCATGTCCTTGTGACCCTCGGGGAGTGCTCTTTCACACAGCTTCTGAGCGCCGTTTCCCACGAATTTCTTGTACTCGGGGATGGTGTGCTTGGGGAAGCCGAGAACTTCAAGTCCGTGGTCTGCGGAAGCACCTAAATCTGCGATAGTATCGGCAATAGTGCCGTCAAGGTCAAAAATAGCGATGGTCATAGTGTTCTCCTTTCAATATTGACAAACAATTATTAAAATGGTATAATAAAAAAACGATATGGGGTAATATCGATTTAAATTATCAGGGGGAATCATCATGGAAAAGAAAAAAAGCGGAAATTTGCTTCAGGCACTTTTTTTGATAGCGGTGTCAACGGGCATGATCTTTCTGGCATACAGGATCGCACCTGTACCGTCGAGCTTTGTGGGCAGCGACGGGGTCGCCGAGCTTGCGGGAGTAATAAAGATCAGGCTGGCGATGTTTTTTGTGGCCTTTGCACTGATAACCTTTTGCTCAGTGTATTCGTCCAAAAAAGAAAAAGTCGGTCAAAGGCAGGCTTTCAGATTTTCTGCTGCCCTGTCATTAGCGGTGGCACTGGGAACATCCCTGCTGTTCCCGTTCACAATTGATATCCGTGCATACTGCAATACAAACGGCTACAAGGGCACAAGAGGTATGCAGACCGTCAGCTTCGTGAGGGATATGAAAAAAGACCTGAAAGAAAACCATCCCATCGAAATTACGCTGAAAAACGGCGATTATTCGCTGGATGTGGTGACATATACCGTAAGCTCGGGCAGGTCGGGAAGACTGGCAAGAGAGTACGTTTTCAACTACGGCGGCAGGCAGGCGCTGATATCAAAGGGCGACTATGAAGAAATGAGCAGTTTACAGCCCTGTGAGGCGGTGACTGTCAAATATTACAACCGCTCGGGTCTGCTTGAATCCGTGGAATGGATAAAGGGCGGCGACGGAAAATGAGCATTAAGATCAGAAAGCCACTCCTCGCCATTGGATTCACAATATTTATGGTGATATTCCGTCTTAAAGCTGACGGCATAATTGAAAATGCCTTTCCCGAGCATATCATAGGCAAAAGCGGACTTCTCAGCGTACAGACTTACCTTACCACCTACATAACTGTGAGGATAGTATGCGCTGCGGTGACTATCGCCGCTATGACGGCATTTTTCAAGCTGTTGGGCGAAAGGCTGTTCGATATGTCAAAAGCAGAGCGGATGAGCGCTGTTGCAGTATCGGTGTTTCTTTGCGTATTGTTCTTTTTCAGCGACAAGTGCAACGATCTTGACGTTCACTCGCAGATGAGGGACTACTCGACAAACGGCTTTATCAAGAGCATTTCGATGCTTTCCGATGTGAACCGTGATTTGCAGTATGAAAGCTATCACAAGGATAAATATTCGTACCTGACTGTTAAGAATGATACCTACCGCTACAGAATAGGCAGATCAAGCAGTACCAGAAATGAAAAGGTCATTGCAGGCAGCGGAGGAAAGACCATAGCCCAGATAGGCAACAAGGACAGCGGTTTGCTGGTCATCCTTTTTTCCGCCGCCGAGGACGAACTGACGATGGATACCTACACCTACAGCGGTTTTGTCAGAGCAGTGGCAGGCATTGACGATTTTTCGGAGTTTGACCTGACGGACGAGGATGTTGAACGGGTAAATAAATTACTGGGAAGATAAAATTACGGACGGCAAATTGCCGTCCATTTTTTGGACATTTTTGTAGGGGCGGATATTGTACGCCCGTGTGGGATGCTTTTAATGGCTTGACCGTTACTTGTATTGTGCCGTCCGTAAAGCGTTGCTTCGCCGCTTTTTTATTTTTTAATCTTTTGCTTTTAGCTGTGCCAGCGGCTCGGAATATCTTCTGCGAAACTGCTCAAAGCGTCCCTCGTCAATAGCCTCACGTATCTTCTCTGTAAGAGTATTGTAGAAATAAAGGTTGTGCTGTACCGCAAGTCTGCCTGCAAGCTGTTCGTTTGCCTTGAAAAGATGGCGCACATAGGCACGGGAGAAGCTGCGGCAGGTCGGGCAGTCACATTCCTCGTCAACGGGTCGTGGGTCTGTCTCGTAGCACTTGTTGTTCAGGTGCATTATGCCGCTCCATGTGAAAACTGTAGCGTGACGGGCATTTCGGCTTGGCATTACGCAGTCGAACATATCCACGCCTCTTGCAACGGCTTCTATGATATTGGAGGGAGTTCCCACGCCCATGAGGTAGCGAGCCTTATTTACAGGCATATACGGCTCTACAACGTCGATTATGCGGTACATTTCGGAGGTTTCCTCGCCCACGGCAAGACCGCCTATAGCGTAGCCGTCAAGGTCGAGCTTTGCTATATCCTCCATGTGCTTTATACGCAGGTCGTCAAAGGTCGAGCCTTGATTTATGCCGAAAAGAAGCTGATTTTTATTAATGGTATCGGGCAGGCTGTTCAGTCTCGCCATTTCCTCCTTACAGCGTACCAGCCAGCGAGTGGTGCGCTCGATGGAAGCGGCAACGTACTTGTAAGGGGACGGGTTCTCGATACACTCATCGAAAGCCATAGCGATGGTCGAGCCGAGGTTTGACTGTATCTGCATACTCTCCTCGGGTCCCATGAATATGCGGTGACCGTCAAGGTGTGAAGCGAAGTAAACGCCCTCCTCCTTTATTTTGCGGAGCTTAGCCAGCGAGAATACCTGAAATCCGCCGCTGTCGGTGAGAATGGGCTTATCCCAGTTCATGAACTTGTGAAGTCCGCCCTTCTGCTTTACAACGTGGTCGCCCGGGCGCAGATGGAGATGGTATGTATTACTAATCTCCACCTGAGTTTTCAGCCCTTTCAGGTCAACGGATGAGATACCGCCCTTGATGGCTGCGGCAGTACCCACGTTCATGAAGCACGGTGTCTGAAAAGTGCCGTGAACAGTCTGAAACTCTCCACGCCTTGCCTTATTTTCGGTTTTTAAAAGTGTGAACATAAAACCCCCCTGTTTTTAATTCATAATTCATAATTCATAATGCATAATTTTCAATTCGTAATGCGTAATTCGTAATTGCGGTGTCCCTGACGGGGACGGATTAAAAGATTATGAATAAACAAACTTTTAATTTATGAGCGGAGCGAACACATTTAATTATGCATTATGCATTACGAATTATGCATTATATATCAGTCTATGTCAAATTCTTTAGAAGTATCGGGGACACGGGATTCCATTCGGCTGTACATACCGATAAGATTATTTTTTGAATCCCTCAGCGCTACAACGTACATATCGCTGTTTGTCTCCTTCTGGTGGAATGCGAATACCTTCTTGTTCTTCACATCCTCCTTGAACCATTCCATAGTCATGCGTATCTTGATCATTGACTCCTCGTTGAAGAAAAGCTCCAGCTTGCTTCCTGCCAGCTTTTCCGTCTTTCTGTATTCGGGACCCGACATCTTGTAGAACTTCTCCGCCACGGGATTGGCATAAAGCACCTTGTAGTCAAGTCCGCATATAACTATGGGGTTCTCCGATGTATCTACGATACCCTTGAAAAATTCTGTCATTTCCATAATGTTTCTCTCCCTCTTTCTCTCAAAAACGTATCAGTCTACATCAAATTCCTTGGATACATCAGGCGAACGCACCTCAATTACGCTGTAGAAGCCCTCAAGACTGCCGTCCTCGTCACGGAGCGCACATATGTACATATCTCCGTTGTTCCAGTCGGTGTGGAAAGCGAACAGCCTGTTGTTGTTAATGTCCTCCCTGAACCATTCGACAGCCATATATATTCTGCTCATGGTCTCCTCATCGAAGAACATATCTATCCTGTTTCCCGTAAACTGTTCAGCCCTGCGGTACTGTATCTTTGCTTTTTTGTAGTTTGCTTCAGCCAGCTCGTTTGCATAAACTATTCTCAGATCGGTCGTGCTGACTACGATAGGGCTCTGACTTTTGTCAACGATCATTTTGAAGCATTTTGTCATATCCATGTTGAAATCTCCTCAGTCTATTATTTCGTATGGTGTATTTTCGTCTTGTTTTCTTGATATTTGTTTTCCGCAGAAGCCGATAAGCTCTCCCTTTTCGTCCCTGATAGCCCATAGGTAGATATCCAGACACCTGCGTGTATCACGGATAGCGAGCAGCTTGCGGTTTTCTTTGCTTTCCTTGAACCATTCCACGCCCATCTCCACCTTGCTCCGTTCTTCTTCGTCCATGAATACGGAAAGTGAATGACCTATCATGTTTTTTCCACCGAGCTTTTTATATTTTTCGGCGGCAACACTATTCATGTACCTGATCCTGTAAGCAGTATCGCAAATGACCAGTGGGAAATCCTCAGTTTCTGCGTAGCCTTTGAGAAACTCAAAGTCTGAAAAATCCATTTTTATTCTCCTTCATATAATTGATTATGTCTTATCTTGTTAGTTATACTCGGCGCTATAGCTGTATGGCGGCGGAAAATATCTGACACCTGACACCTCAAAGAATGCACATACTGTCACCGAAGCTGAAAAATCTGTATTTTTCCTCAACGGCTGTCTTGTAGGCGTTCATGGTGTTCTCATAGCCCATGAAAGCCGAAACAAGCATTATGAGCGTGCTTTCGGGCAGGTGAAAGTTGGTGATAAGTCCGTCTATGCACTTGAATTTGTAGGACGGATAGATAAATATGTCTGTGTATCCGTCATGCTCGGAAATATTATCGTAGAATGTGGCTACACTTTCGAGAGTGCGGCAGGTGGTAGTTCCTACTGCGATTACCCGTCCGCCCTTAGCCTTAGTCTCGTTGATGAGGTCGGCAGTCTCCTGCGGCAGGTGGTAGTGCTCGCTGTGCATTTTGTGGTCGAGAACGTTGTCCTCCTTGACGGGGCGGAAAGTGCCGAGACCCACATGAAGCGTCACAAAGGCAGTCTTTATGCCCCTTGCACGGATATCGTCCAGCATTTCGGGAGTGAAGTGCAGACCTGCTGTAGGAGCGGCGGCAGAGCCAAGCTCACGGGAATATACCGTCTGATAGCGCTCCTTGTTTTCCAGCTTCTCCTTTATGTAAGGGGGAAGCGGCATCTGTCCCACATCCTCCAGCGCCGTGAAGAAGTTGCCCTCGCACTGAAACTGCACGATACGGTTGCCGTCGTCCTTGACCTCCTTGACCTCGGCAATGAGCCTTCCGCCGCCGAAGCTGAATTTAGTGCCGACTTTGGCTTTTTTTCCGGGGCGGCAGATTATCTCCCACAGCTTGTCGCCTTTCTGTTCAAGGAGCAGGAATTCGATAAAGGTCTGATTATCGATCTTTTCTCCGTAGAGCCTTGCAGGGATGACTCTCGAATCGTTCATGACCAGCAAGTCACCCTCTTTGAGGTGCTCGCATAGATTATAGAAATGATCGTGTGATATTGCCCCCGTCCTGCGGTCAACACACATCATGCGTGAGGAATTTCTCGGCTCAACATGATGCTGAGCGATAAGCTCCTCGGGCAGATCATAGTAAAAATCGGACTTTAATAGTTCCATTTATTCTCCCCCTAATTATAATTCATAATTCATAATGCATAATGCGTAATTTTTTTAATTGAGAAAGGAGAATTGAGAATTGCGGTGTCCCCTGACGGGGATGAATTTAAATTAAATAATTTTTGATCTATGAGCGCAGCGAACACATTCATTCTCAATTCTAAATTCTCAATTATCAATTTTAATTATGAATTATGAATTATGCATTATGAATTTCAAAAAATCTATTGACATCCCCGAATTAAAGTGATATTATAAATACAAGGTAGAGGTGCGGCTGAGATGAGTACCTGTGCATGGGGCGACCCGTCCGATGATGTGCAGCGAAAGGTGATGCCGCCGAAGAAACGTTTTTGGTAAACTCGTTTCTGGCTGCGTGCTGAATAAGTCCGTGGCTGTCATCATGCTTTGATGGAGAGCTATCGGCATACAGCGCCGCCTGATATGTCAACATTTCTATTATAACGCATGATGAACCAGTTTGCAACTGGTTTTTATTATTTTTATGTAAATTTTTATTGAAGGAGAAATTTTTAATGAAACAGTATAACGTAGGAATCATAGGTGCAACAGGTATGGTTGGACAGAGATTCGCAACTCTGCTGGAAAACCATCCGTGGTTCAATGTAAAGGTACTTGCAGCTTCACCAAGAAGTGCAGGTCAGACATACGAGCAGGCAGCAGGCAGCCGCTGGAAGATGGCTGTTCCGATGCCCGCAGCTATGAAGGATATGGTCCTTCTCGACGCAACAAACGATATCGAGAAGATAGCTTCAATGGTTGACTTCTGCTTCTGTGCAGTTGACATGAAAAAGGACGAGATAAAGGCTCTTGAAGAGGCTTACGCAAAGGCTGAGTGTCCTATCGTTTCCAATAACTCCGCTCACAGATTCACTCCCGACGTTCCTATGGTAGTGCCTGAGATCAACCCCGACCACATCGAGATCATCAAGGCTCAGAGAGAGCGTCTCGGCACAAAGAGAGGCTTCATCGCAGTAAAGTCAAACTGCTCCATCCAGAGCTACGTTCCTGCACTCCACCCACTGAGAAAGTTCGGTCTGAAGAACGTGCTCGCTTGTACATATCAGGCAATTTCAGGCGCAGGCAAGAACTTCGAGACATGGCCTGAAATGGTGGATAACCTTATCCCTTACATCGGCGGCGAGGAGGAGAAGTCCGAGCAGGAGCCGCTCAAGGTTTGGGGCGAGATCAAGGGCAATGAGATAGTGAAGGCTACAGCTCCCAACATCACAACACAGTGTCTCCGTGTACCTGTTTCTGACGGTCACACAGCAGCAGTATTTGTCAGCTTCGAGAACAAGCCTTCCAAAGAAGAAATACTCAAGCTCTGGGCTGACTTCAAGGGCGTACCGCAGGAGCTGGAGCTTCCAAGCGCACCAAAGCAGTTCATCCACTACTTCGAGGAGGATAACCGTCCGCAGGCTAAGCTGGACAGAAACCTCGAGGGCGGTATGGCTGTATCAACAGGCAGACTGAGAGAGGATACACAGTACGATTACAAGTTCGTATGCCTTTCACACAATACACTGAGAGGAGCAGCAGGCGGCGGAGTGCTCCTCGCTGAACTCCTTGCTGCTAAAGGCTACTTTGACTAAT
>JAFVBU010000273.1 GCA_017479805.1 Ruminococcus sp. | reverse complement strand
TTGCAATGGACTTCCGTAAAGACCTGAGCGTGCCCTTCCAGCCGCCTTACCAGCCTTCGGTAGGTCGTTATACGGATAATTACATGCTCTTGATTTCGGGTTCCAAGGCTTTCAGTTAGTGTGGTTGCCCGAATGCGAGACAGGATTCTGTCTGAGCATGAGGGTATGTCGGCATTGGATGTAAAGCCGACCAAGCTGACGTCAGCTTGCGCCCCTACATTCTCAATTCTCCATTCTCAATTCCTGACACCTAAAATCTAATCACTAATACACTCATACACTTGACCAGAAATACTTGCATTTCATAAATATTTATGGTATAATGTAATTACAATTTTTATGAAAGAAGGTATGTCCCTATGGATATCAAAGACGGAGTAAAAACGGCTGTTGAAATAGTCGAAAAGAAAACAGGTATCGATCTTCCCGATGAGAAGATACAGAATACCGTCAGCAAAGTAGCTACTAAGGATAATATCGACAAGGCTAAGGATGTCGTTAAAAAGGTCGCTACTAAGGAGAATATCGAAAAAGCAAAGGATGTCATTGAGGACGTCGTTGAAAAGATCAAGAAGTAAAAAATAAGGCACTTTCCTTGTCGGGAGTGCCTTGTTTATTAAGATAGACTGATATGAAAAAATACATATTTTTAATATTAATGACCGCAGGCTGTCTGCTTCTTTTCACAGGCTGTGTGCCGCATTATCCTATGGAGATAATATTCGAGAACCTCCCCGACAGCGCAAGTCCGTACCTGATGCTTAAAAACGGCGAAAGCCGGATCGACCCAAAGCTCCCCGATACAATAAAGGGAACTGAGCTTGAAAAATACTATGACCGTGACGGCTGGAAGCCCTGCGCTTTTTACTCCGATAGTATCTATGAAGTATACAAAGAGGACGAGAGCACTTTAGAAATAAACTATAACGGCGGTGAGAGTGAAGAACAAATACGGGAATTCTGCGAAAAATACCGTGAGATACGCTTTGCGGTCATGGACAAAAACGGAAAGATACTGAACATTACCGACACCCTTGACCTGACACCGAAAAATCGGTTCGGCTACCCCGAAACGGTGATATATGACGCTCAGACAAACAAGTTCACCACCAAGTATATCGTTGAAAAGACCGTATTCGGCTTTACTCCGTCATCATGGTGGATCCGCATAACAGCTTTTTCATGGATAACGGATATATTGCTGCTGATACTGCTGAACAATACTGTAAAGACCCGTGAAAAGTGCGATATGCGGACAAAACGCATACCGATAATAATTCTTGCTCTGCCCGGCGCTATAGGCATTATCCTCGGCTTAGCCATCACAAACATCCCCTATTTCAGCGGACATTTCGAGTTGTCAAGACTGCTGAAAAATCTTGTGGGGTTAGTCGTGTTCAACATATTCTTTGCAGCAGCAATGATAAGCCTGCCTATAGCCATAAAGAAAAGTAAATGATTTTGGAGGTAAAATGAATAAACTTATCGCTGCTTTAAAGGAGATCAAGCCCATAAATATTATCATGCTCACCGCCGCAGGTATCATCAACGCTTTCGGCATTACCGTTTTCCTCATGCCCGTAAAGCTCTACGACAGCGGAATATCGGGAACTTCCATGCTTCTGGCTCAGGTCACTCCGCATTTTCTCAGCCTTTCGGTATTCCTGATACTCCTGAACGTTCCGCTTTTTCTGTACGGACTGAAAAAGCAGGGACTGCGGTTCACGATATGCGCTATCTACACCGTTGCGGTCTATTCGGTGACCTCGTGGCTGATAACGGACGTTCTGCCCGTTGATGTGAGCATAGCCTCCCCCCTTGCAGGGACCGACCTGCTGCTGTGTGCACTGTTCGGCGGCGTGATATCGGGCATCGGAAGCGGTCTTGCCATACGTTTCGGCGGCGCTATGGACGGCATAGAGGTCATGGCGGTCATATTTGCAAAAAGGCTGGGACTTTCCGTAGGCTCCTTCGTGATGGTCTACAACGTGGTGCTGTACATCATCTGCGGAATCGTTATAAACAGCTGGATACTGCCACTTTATTCCATCGTCACCTACACCGCCGCCCTCAAAACCGTGGACTACATCGTTGACGGCTTGCAGCGCTCAAAGGCAGCAATGATAGTCACCGCAAAGCCCGACAAGGTAAGCAAGGCGCTTATGAGCGAATTCGGCTGCGGAATGACCCTTATCAGCGCAAAAGGCGGCTATTCGGGCTCGGACAGAACTGTGCTGTATTTCGTAGTGAACCGCTTTCAGGTAATGCGTATGAAGGACATCGTCCAGAAAATTGACCCCCTTGCCTACATAACTCTCAGCGAAGTCGCAGATATCTTCTCTGTGAATCAGGACAGGACTTAGTGTGGTGTGAGTGTGTAGTTATCAGGTGTCAGAAATTGAAAATGTAGGGGCGGATATCATCCGCCCGATGGTTACGCTTAAACTGACGGTTACTTTTGTAGGGGCGCACAGTGTGCGCCCGTGGATAACCGTACAAATATGAATAGAACACTGTAGGGATGACCATTGGTCGTCCTTTGTTTTGCAATGCAAATTTGATAATACAATGGCTTTTTGAGGGCTGCCAAAGGCAGCCCCTACACAGGTAAATGTTATTGTAACCGTAGGGGCGATGTGGGCATCGCCCCCTACTGAACACGGGCGCTCGGAAAGCGCCCCTACAAATTGTTGCCGTAAATCGCATTGTGTCCCACGGGCGGCGAAACGCCGCCCCTACATTTTTTCAAATCTCATATCCAAAACAAAACCGCCCGTATCAAAACGGGCGGTTTGATATTATTTTCTTCGTGAACCATTCTTCCTGTCTGTGCTGCGTTTGAGGTCGCACATACGCTCCTCACTGGTCTGCTTGAAGCGTGACATCATATCCTCGAAAGACATCTCCGAGGGCGGTGTCTGTTTCTTAGGCTCCCATACATTAGGCTTCGGACGGCTCTCTCTGCGGTCATTTCTGTCGCCTCTGTCGCCGTTGCGGTCGCCCCTTTCGCTGCGGTCACCATTGCGGTCGCCGCTGTTTCTTCTCTGTCTCTGGGGAGCGCCCTCGCCGTTATCCATCGCCTTTTTGATGGAAAGACTGACCTTGCCTGCCTCGTTGATACCGATGACCTTTACCTTTACCTCCTGATTTTCGGTGAGGTGGTCACGGATCTCATTGACGTAGGTGTTGGCTATCTCGGAAATATGCACCATGCCGCTGCCGCCGCCGTCTATATCGACGAAAGCGCCATACTGCGTTATCCCCTTTACCTTGCCGTTGTAGATCTTACCAATTTCCAGCTGCTGCATAAATTATATAAACTCCTTTTTAAAGGCCTGCACCTGCAAGCCTGATTAATCCCTTGTAGTGTCGTAAAATCTGCGTTCATCGGGATAGGCATATCCTCTTTCCTCGAGAGCGACTTTTTCCATATAAGCGTCTTTGTCATCGCTGTCGAGCACACGCTGAAGCTCGGCATTTTCTGTTTCAAATACGTCTATCTTGCTCTGGAGCGCTGTTATCTGCTCCTCCTTCTCACGGCAGTCCTTTTCTGTAGCGATAAGGAGCACTGTACAGCCGATAATAACGGCAACAGCGGCAAGTCTTACAAGACCACGGTTAAACAGTCCCTTTTTTCTGCGGGAAGTTCTTTTTCTGGGCAACGTTTTTCACGTTCTTTCTCTTTTTATTTTCTGTTTTATTATACAACAGGTTATGGGTTTTTGGCAATAGTATTTTATGTTTTTTTATACCCGAAGTGAAAATTTTGGAACTTCCCACAAATTTAAGCGCTGCTTTTTTACGTATCAATGCATAGCATTTATTAAGCGGAGCAAAAATAAAGTGCAGAGCGGCACGGATAATGGTCAGGCACTTGCCGACAATGCCCACTACCACACGCCCCACCGTAAGTATATACAGGGCAAATCCCAGAATACTGCCTAAAACGAAGAATCCCCGAAGCTGACCGAGAGCGAGGACGGAGGAAAAGACGGATAGTGAGACTCCCCAGCAGGCGGTGAAAAGGATATCCTCGGCGGCAACGGCGGCGGCGCTGTGGTGCACCAGCAGGCGAAGTCCACGGAGAACATCGTAAAACAGCCCCAAAGCCGCTCCCAGCACCCATGACAGGAAGAACAGCCGAAGCTCCTCGTTGACGGAGAAAAAGGTCTCGGGGACTTTCATCGGAACAGCTTCCCTAAAGCGGAGAGGGGACCCTTTTTGTCCTTGTCACCGTAGACCAGCGCCCATATATCGCCTGTTATGACCATATCGCCCGTTTCCACGCTCATTGAATCAATGTGAAGCTCACGCCCCTGAACGGTCAGCTCCCCGAGCTGAGTGTAGAGCACGATAGTCCTCTCATCGAAGCTGTCAACGTCGGTTATCCCTGAAATACTGAGGTTTTTCCTGTTTTCGAGGATGATGTTCTGGTTCTGTTTTGCATTGTTCTCCTGCATTCTGCATACCTCCATAAGTTTTTATATAATCTTATTCGTCGGTTTGGAGGAATATGCTTTTTTAGGTGTCAGAGAACGAGGTATCAGGTTGTAGGGGCGGCGTTTCGCCGCCCGTGGGACACAATGCGATTTGCGGCAACAATTTGTAGGGGCGCTTTCCGAGCGCCCGTGTTCAGTAGGGGGCGATGCCCACATCGCCCCGACGGTTACAATAAAATTTACCTGTGTAGGGGCTGCCTTTGGCAGCCCTCAAAAATCCATTGTATTATCAAATTTGCATTGTAAAACAAAGGACGCCCAAAGGGCGCCCCTACAAACAGTAACCGTCAGTTTAAGCGTAACCATCGGGCGGATGATATCCGCCCCTACGCCTAATAGCTTATCAACAATATCTATAAAGACAAAAAATAACCGCCCCACGACCAAATAAGGCAACTATTCTTATAGCGATCTTTACGAGGGAGAACCGCTGAGCCATCAGGCTGTGCAATGCTCTCTTTATTTATATTATAGCATATTCTGATAAAATGTCAAGTGTATTTTTATCAGGTGTCAGAGAACGAGGTATTAGATTGTAGGGGCGGCGTTTCGCCGCCCGTGGGACACAATGCGATTGGCGGCAACAATTTGTAGGAACACCCATTGTGCGCCCGCAATCTTCACTTAAAATTATGGTAAAACGACGGACGACCAATGGTCGTCCCTACAATCGGTAACCGCAAATTGCATTGCAACCAACGGGCGCTCGGAAAGCGCCCCTACAACCTGACACCTTTTTTCTCTGACACCTATTCGTTAACTATGCTTCTTTATAGTCCGCTTAACGATATGCTTCAGTCTATCGCAGGTATCCTTGGGGAATTCCGTGATGAACCTGATGGACTGCTCGTGAGCTTCTTCCTTTGGCAGCTTCAGGAACTTGTGAAAGAAGGTGTATACCTCGTCAAAGCTGGACATTATCTCGTTTACGGTCTCCTCGCCCTCGGGTGTGAGCACCACGCTGTTGCAGAAGTCCTCGTAGACGTATCCGCAGTTTGCCAGACATCTCAGCATCTTGCTTACGCTCGGACGGGATACCCCCAAATGACGGGATATATTCACGCATCTTACGTATTCGTCCTTGTCCGTAAGCTCTTTAATGGCTATCAGGTACTTTATCTGTCCTGCACAGTGTTTCATATTTTTCCTCCTTATTTATCCGAGTCTATCAGGTGCCAGTAGCCCTTGAGGTATACTGCGCCCGATACCACGGTAAGAACGGTGGCTGTCCATATAAGTATGGGTGTTATGACGTTCTCCACAGCCGATATAATGCCCTCGGAGAAGCTGACAGAGAAGTCTCCACGGAGACTGAGCCACAAGAGTATGGCTATTATTGCCACCATAGTGAATGCGGTCTTTAGCTTGCCCCATATTCCTGCGGCTACGACTGTTCCGCTGTTTGCGGCAAGAAGTCTCAGACCCGATACCATGAATTCTCTTGCGGATATGATTATCAGCGGTATCGCTCCCATATTCACCTCGGAAAGCTCCACGAATACCGTCAGCGCCGCTATTACAAGCACCTTGTCAGCCAGCGGATCAAGGAATTTTCCGAAATTCGTCACCAGATTGTTTTTTCTTGCTATTTTTCCGTCAAGTGCGTCCGTTATGGATGCCGCTGAGAATATGACCAGCGCTATAAGGAAGTGGAACGGCACTTTCCAGTACATAAACAGCAGGAAAAAGGGAATAAGTATAACTCTTGTGAGAGTCAGCTTATTTGGCAGATTCATTGATTATCACCTCTCCTATCAGATCATAATCCAGAGTATCTGTGATCTTTATAGTTACATACTGCCCTATTTCAAGGGGCTCTTCCGAAGTGAAGAACACCTTTCCGTCAATATCGGGAGCGTCAAGGGGAGTTCTTCCGAACCAGCACTCGCCGAATTTGTCGAAGCCCTCAACAACAGCTTCAAGCTCTGCTCCGAGGAGCTTTTCGTTGTTCTCACAGCTTATGAGCATCTGCTGCTCCATGATGATATCTGCACGGTGAGCGGCTGTCTCCTCGTCTATCTGATCGGGGAACGTCGCTGCCTTTGTGCCCTCCTCGCAGGAATAGGGGAAACATCCCAGCCTGTCGAAGCGCACACGTGTGATGAACTCAGCCAGCTCATTGAACTGCTCCTCAGTCTCCCCGGGGAAGCCTGTTATCAGCGTAGTTCGGAGCACGACGTTCGGTATCTTTTCACGGATATGCTTAAAGAGCGCCTCCAGCTTTTCGGCATCGCCCCAGCGGTTCATGCGTGAGAGTATATCCCCGTTGCAGTGCTGAATGGGTATCTCCAGATACTTCACTATCTTGTCCTCACGTGCGATAACGTCCAAAAGCTCATCGGTTATGCGCTCGGGGTAGCAGTAGAGAGTGCGTATCCATTTAAGCCCGTCTATCTTGCAAAGCTCTGTAAGAAGCTCCGCCAGCTTCGGTCCGCCGTAGAGGTCCTTGCCGTACTGAGCGGTGTCCTGAGCGATGACAACAAGCTCCGTTACACCGTTTTCAGCGAGGAAGCGTGCCTCTTTCAGCACATCCTCCATAGGCTCGCTCCTGAACTTTCCTCTTATCATGGGTATAGCGCAGTAGGTACAGCAGTTTGAACATCCCTCGGCAACTTTAAGGTATGTGAAGAACGGCAGAGTTGAGAGCACTCTTTCGCCCGATAATTCAGCGTCCAGCTTTGAAGCAAAGCAAACGCACCTCTCATCGGCGAGCACACGGTCAAGTATATCCACTATGTCCTTTGTATTTCCGATGCCCACAACAGCGTCAGCCTCGGGGAACTGCTCTGCTATTTCGTTCTTGTAGCGCTCCACAAGACATCCTGTAATGACGATCTTTTTCAGTGTGCCGTCGTCCTTCAGCTTTCCAAGCTCCAGTATAGTCTCAATGGCTTCTTCCTTTGCTGATTTGATGAATCCGCAGGTATTGACTATAGCCACATCTGCAAGCCCAGGCTCAGTTACAAGCTGATAGCCGTGGGATCTTAGTTTGTACAGCATCCTCTCGGAATCCACCAGATTTTTAGAACATCCGAGGGAAACCATGCCGACCTTGATAGCCATATCGGTCATCCTCCTAATATTGGTAATTTTCACTATTCTCAAAATATTCCCTGACCGCCCGATTTATCTCCGAGAAGTCATATCCGTAACGCACCAGTGCGCTTTTGACCTTTTCAATGCTCTTTCGGTCAGTCTCGTCCGTAAGGTAACGGGAATGCTTCGTACTGAGCAGTTCCGCTAAATTCTCGCTGAAAGTCTCGCTGTACATTTCAAGAGCGTCCTCGGCAGTGAACTGATCTATGCCCTTTTGCATAAGCTCACGCTTAGCCCGTCTGAAACCGTACTTCCTGACCTCCACCAGCTTTCGTGCCATACGCTCCGCATAGCGCTCATCGTCGATGAAGCTGTTCTCTTTCAGTTTATTCAGTACCGCATCGCACAGTGCTTCATTTTTATAGGTCTTGACCAGCTTTTCCGTCATTTCCTTTGCGCTGTAGTCACGGTAATCCAGCAGGAAAAGTGCACGCTGATAGGCTCTGCGGAAGTTTGAAGCGTAGATGATCTTTCTCAGCTCGTCCCGTTCGACCTCCATGCCCGTGCGGACGGAAAAGTCGGTGATTATATCTATATGCAGGTAGATCTTTCGGCTCTCGTCGATCTCAACCTCATAGGTCGTTCCCTTATATCGGGAAACATTGGTGATCTTCATTATTCTTCGGCAGGAGTGAATTCCTCAAAATCCTCGTCGATATCGGCAAGGATATCGTCGCCGCTTTCATCCTGTACTGTCTCCTCTGTCTCCTCAGCGGCATCGTCGTCACCGCCCTTGCCTTTCTTGCCCTTTTTGCCCTTTGGCGAAACTACGTCTTTCAGCTCATCCTTGCGGGCAAGTATCTGCTCCTCGATCTCCTTCAGCAGGTTCTCGTCATTTTTCAGCAGTTCCTTTACATTGTCACGACCCTGCCCCAGCTTCTGATCCTTATAGCTGAACCATGAGCCGCCCTTTTTGATGATATCAAGATCAACGGCAAGGTCAAGAACTTCGCCTGTTCGGGAGATACCTGTGCCGTACATAAGGTCAAATTCGCACTCCTTGAAAGGCGGAGCTACCTTGTTCTTTACTATCTTACATTTTGTGTTTGCACCGATAATATCGCTTCCCGACTTGATGACCTCGCCCTTACGTACCTCGATACGTACCGATGAGTAGAATTTCAGTGCTCTACCGCCGGGAGTAGTCTCGGGATTTCCGTACATAACGCCTATCTTCTCACGTATCTGGTTGATGAAGATGGCAACGCAGTTGGACTTGGATATAGCCGCAGTGAGCTTTCTCATAGCCTGAGACATAAGTCTTGCAAGCTGACCAACGTGGAGATCGCCCATTTCGCCGTCTATTTCGGCACGTGTAGTCATAGCGGCAATGGAGTCCAGAACGATAACATCGATAGCGCCCGAACGGATAAGAGCCTCGGCAATTTCAAGAGCCTGTTCACCGCTGTCTGGCTGTGATACAAGGAGATTGTCGATGTTTACACCCAAAGCCTGAGCATAAACAGGGTCAAGAGCGTGCTCAACGTCGATGAATGCCACTTCGCCCTCCATTTTCTGAGCCTGAGCGATGATGGAGAGATCAACGGTAGTTTTACCCGAGCTTTCGGGACCGTATATCTCAACGATACGTCCACGTGGCACACCGCCGATTCCCAGCGCCATATCCAGTGTCATAGAGCCTGTGGGGATAGCGTCAACGTTGAGGGTCTTGGTCTGACCCAGACGCATGATAGCGCCTGCGCCGTACTTCTTTTCGATCTGCTTGAGAGCGCCGTCAAGAGCGGACTTCTTGTCCTCCTTAGTAGCCGCCTTTACAACTGCGGGTTTTTTAGCAAGTTCCTTTTTAGCCATTGTTTACCTCCTGTTCTGAGCCGAGGCGGTGCGGTAAATACCTGCAAGGTCACGGGTCAGGGTAATATTTTTAAAATTATTATCTGTAAGTATCTTTTCAACATCGCTGTGCTGACCGTCGCCGTATTCGTAGAGAAGCCATCCCTCATCGGCAAGGGAGGTTTTCCACAGTGAGGTCATAGCCCTGTAGAAATCCAGACCGTCCTCACCGCCGTACAGCGCCATTTCAGGCTCATAGCGGACTTCCCTCTGCAATTCCGCCATTTCCTTTGCGGTGACGTATGGGGGATTGCTGACAATGATATCCATATTACGGAACATTTCGGCAGTCTCCCTTTTCAGCACATCGGCATTTACTATGTTTATCTCAGCGCCGTTCAGCGCCGCATTTTCCTTTATTATATCCACAGCGCCCTCGGAAAGCTCAACAGCGTGCACCTCCGCAAGGGTCAGTTCCTTTTTCAGCGTTATGGCGATACATCCGCTTCCCGAGCAGAGATCGGCTATTTTCGGGGACTTCATCCCCTGTCTGCGGCATATCTCCAGCACGTTCTCAATGAGAGTTTCCGTGTCGGGACGGGGTATCAGCACATTTTCATTGAGCCTGAACGGGTAGCCGTAGAACTCCCATTCCCCCAAGAGATATTGCAGGGGATAGCCCTCACAGCGTCTTTCCGTCAGGTCACGAATGGTCTTTTCACATTCTGCTCCCACTTCCTCAGCAGAGCGGAAAAGGGGATATTTGTCACGGAGGATATCCTGAAAGATACAGAGCGCATCGAACTCGAAGTCCTCATTGCCCGATATTTTCAGCTTTTCCATGCAAATATCATAAAGCTGTTTCCTGTTCATGCTCACCACTTGTCCTCGGTCTTGTCCGCAGGGATACAAGGTGTGAGGGCGGCAATTGCAATTTCTATCATGCTGTCGTCGGGCTCACGGGTAGTTATCCTCTGCATAGCAAGTCCGGGAGCAGAAAGTATGCGTGTGATTATATTGTCGTTGTTTCCCGCAAGGCGGATGAACTCAAAGGATATTCCCACCACAAGGGGAAGAAGTATCAGCGAGCATATTATTCTCTGCAACGTTTCCGTGAACGGAACGAAGCACATGACGAATATGCTTACTAAAAGCACGAGGAATATAAAGCTGGTGCCGCATCTTTTGTGGAAGCGTGTCTGCTTGCGGACGTTCTCCACCGTCAGCGGAAGCTCGGCTTCATGGCAGGCGATGGTCTTATGCTCAGCGCCGTGGTACATATACTGGCGCTTGATATCCTTCATAAGGCTTACCAGAGCCATGTACGCAACGAAAAGCGCTATCTTTACGATACCCTCAAGAGCGGAGCGGATAATGCGGTGCTCCTTGATATCGGGGATGAATCCGACTATGATTTTCGGCAGGAACACGAAAAGTCCCACAGCCATGAGAACGCCCACAAGGATGCCGATGTACATGAAGATATCATAGGAGCTTCCGTCGGCACTTTCGCCGCTTTTGCCCTCTTTCTCCATTTCAGCCTTTTCCTCCTCGGTGAGCTGTTTTTCGGCGGACTTCATCATGTACTTATACCCCTTGACCAGAGAGGTCACAAAGGAAGTACAGCCACGGACAAGGGGAGTTTTCTTGTACCACGGCGCATTTTTGCCGTTGTTTTCCTCCCATGTTTCAAGGTCAATGGTGCCGTCGGGAAGTCTGCAAGCCATAGCGCCCGTATTTGGACCGAGCATCATAATGCCCTCGATAAGCGCCTGTCCGCCTATTTTTGATTTGAATTTTTCAGCAGTTGGCTGACTGTTATTATTTTTGCTCATATCATTTATCTTTCTTTGCGGGGAGAGTGATGGTAACAGTCGTACCCAGACCCTCGCCCTCGCTGTCGATGGAGAGAGTACCGCCGTGCATACTGACTATCTCGTCAGCAACGGCAAGACCGATACCCGAACCTCGTCTTGTATGGTTGGCTTTATAGAATTTTGTTTTAACTTTAGCAAGGTCGGACTGCTTTATGCCGACACCTGTATCCTTAACGGAAACTACCACGTTATTGCCCGATTCATAGGCTTTTATGGTAACTCTGTCACCTGCTGAGGAGTATTTCACAGCGTTGTCGATAACGTTGATGAATACCTGACGTATGCGGTTCTTGTCACCGAAAACGAAAGGCAGCATCTCAGGCTCGTCGTAGATTATCTCCTTAGTCTCTTTCCTTGCCTTTTCGCTGTAGATGAGGACTGCGTCGCCCAGCTCGGCGAGGATATCCATTACAGCGCTTTGCAGGGTGAAATGACCGTTCTGCATACGTGAGAAGTCCAGAAGCTCCTCCACCATCTGCTGTAGGCGCTCAGTCTCGTTGACTATGACGCCTACGCCCTTTTTCATGGTATCGGGGCTTGTGTCGCCGTCAACGTACATAAGAGTCTCCGCCCAGCCCTTGATGGCGGTAAGGGGAGTTCTCAGCTCGTGGGATACTGAGGATATGAACTCATTCTTCATAGCCTCGGCGGTGGAAAGCTCGTCAGCCATGTGGTTGATGGCAGTACAAAGCTCGCCTATCTCGTCATCGCTGTTGTTCTCGATACGGACGGAGAAATCGCCCATTGCGAATTTTCTTGCGATGCCGCTTATCTGGCGTATGGGCTTTACGATAGAGCCTGCGAAGTACAGACCGATGGTGATGATGATGAAAATAACGGTGAGGAACACCACCATAACAGCGAGAGTATAGGTCTTGATGGTATTGTCTATCTCCGTAAGGGAGGTGACCATCCTCACAGCGCTGTACTCGTTGTTCATGGAGGTTATGGGGACCGATACCGCCAGTATCTTCTCTCCGCCTCTCATTCTTCCCGTGTGGCTTCCCTCGCCTGTTTCCATAGCCTGAACGTAGTCGGGCATGATATCGTCGGCATCGGGAGAGAATCCCGAGGAGGTAAGCACAACTCTGCCTTTGGAGTTTATCGCCATAAGCTCAATTTTGTCCTTGTCGCTGAAGGTCTCCAGCATGGTACGCATCTCCGCAGAGAAGTTGGCGGAGCTGTCCTGTGAATGGACGCTGAGCACCGAAGTTACGGCATTTATCCTTGAAAAGAGGTACTGCTTTGCAGAGGCATAGAAATAATTCTGAATAGCGTAGACTATCGCCATGCTGATAATGAGAAGAGCGAGCACGACAACACCTAAGTTGTTGATTATCCAGCGTTTGGTGATACTTTTTTTAGCCATTACTGGACATCTTCCCACTTATAGCCGTAGCCCCAGATAGTAGTGATATACTTTGGACTTGACGGTTCTTCCTCTATTTTCATGCGGATACGGCGGATATTTACGTCAACTATCTTATCATCGCCGTAGTAGCTTTCGCCCCATATATGGTTGAGTATGCTTGCACGGTCGAGAGCGGTGTTCTTGTTGTTCATGAAGAATTCCATTATCTGGTACTCCACCTGAGTAAGCTCGATAGGTTCGCCGTTTTTGGTGACGGTGCGGCTTTTCAGGTTGAGAGTGAAAGGACCCGACTCAATGACGGACTGCTGTTCGCTCTTGATGAAGCTCATGCAGACACGCCTGTAGATAGCGTCAACACGTGCAGTAAGCTCGGACGGGGAGAAAGGCTTTGTGATATAATCGTCAGCGCCTATCATCAGACCGCTTACCTTGTCCATTTCCTGAGTTCTTGCGGTGAGCATGATAATGCCGATGGTCGAGCTTTTCTCACGTATCTTTTTGCAGACGGTAAAACCGTCGATGCCCGGCATCATAATATCGAGCAGGACCACATCGAAATTGCCGTGTTCTGCCTCAAAGGTCTTGAGGGCATCCTCTCCGCAGTTTACGTCAACGACCTCATAACCTGCACGTTTCAGGTTAATGACGACGAATTCACGGATAGTATCCTCATCCTCACAGATAAGTATACGTTTCATTTTGTTTATTCACTCCCTTTTTGTTAATGCATAATTCATAATGCATAATTCATAATTGCGGTGTCCCTATCGGGACAAATCAAAAATCAATTATGAATTATCCATTTTAAACCCGTCAGCGCAAGCTGACACAATAATTATGAATTATGCATTATGAATTAATCTTTGAAGTGGAAG
>JAFVBU010000272.1 GCA_017479805.1 Ruminococcus sp. | reverse complement strand
AGGCTCGGCGTACTTATTGCGCTGTAAGCGATGTACAGATACCATTTTTGATATTATTAAGCGAGTTTACGAGCGACCACGTGGCAAGCGGTCGAGCTGGCTCAGCTCGAAATTCCGATTTGGTTCATTATAGTCCCGGTGATTTTTTCGGTTCATGATGCTTTTTTCAGTTTGCTGCCTTTCCGAAGAAGCTGTCAATGAGCTCCACCAGCTCGGGATTGAAACCGTTATACAGCTCCTTGTCAATGGACTCATAAAAACGGATAAGCTCCTCCTCGGGAACTTTGTTGTTGTATTTCTCGTTTATCTCGTCCTGAAGCGGTATCAGTATCATCTTCTTGTACTCAGTATACTCGGGAGTGTTGAAGTATGAGTTGTGACCGTTGCGATCCTCCTCGGAGAAAACCTTGTACTCCGCTTTTTCATTGGTTATCTCGTCCTTGTGAGAGATTATTGAAGCTCCGTCATAGGCGATGACATCGTCATTGTCGCCGTGGATAACGAGAACAGGTATGCCCGACTTGTTTATGCCGTCAACTGCCGAAAGTGAGGCGTTCTTTCCGAAGGTCGCCTTGTTGTACGCCCACACAAAGGGATAGATGAGCTTTGACTTGCCGCCGAACATTCCGTCGCAGGTCTCGGCAAGCTCCTCAAAGGGCGTATTATAGCCGGACATGGTAACACAGCCCTTGATATCGTGGCCGAAGTTCAGCACCGCCGCCGCTGCATAGCCTCCCCAGCTGTGTCCGAGGACAAATGTGTCGAGACTGTTCAGACGGGAGTCTCCCTCCGCAAAGTTAAGAGCGCTGTCAAGGTCAAGAGCGGACTGCGCCAGACCGACCGTACCGTCGCCCTCACTGTAGCCGCTGCCCGTACAGTCATAGGCAAACACGCGCCAGCCCCTGTCAACCAGACGGGTTATAAGTCCGAGGTAAAACTCGTGACCGCTTCCGATACCGTGGGCGAAAACTATGAGTCCCCTGTCATTGTCAGCGCCGTAGATAAAGCCCTTGAGTGTGTTGTCCCCCGACTTGAAGCTGACTTCCTGACGGGGGTATTCAGGCTCATAGTGGTCGTAGAACCATGCAGCAGTGAACCTCCTGTCGGGGTAGTCGCCGCGTCCGAAGTTCTTGTCCATTTCCTTTTTTGTTATGACAAATCCTGTGATACAGCCTGCGATGAGCAGCAGCACCAGTATTACTGCGGATATTTTAATCACTTTTTTCTTCATTTGTCCCCCTCTGATTCCCTTAGTTTTTTTATCTGTACAAACCATTCCCTCAGCTTTTCATCCTCGGGTCTCTGCTGAAGCTGATAGGCGAGCCTGCCCATAAGTCCGTTTATGTAGCGGAGCGGAGCATCGCTGCTGCCGCGCTGCGAAAGGTGTTCTCTGACACCGTATTTCAGACAGTAATAGACCTCCTGACGAAGCTCGCGCCGCTTTTCTCTGGGAAGGTCGGCTTTTTCGTTGACCACAAGTCCCGTAACGGTCTGGCGCTGTGAGCTGCCTGCAAAGACGGTCTTTTCCCTGTTGAGGGTAAAGCCCATAGCATAGAGCTTTCTTCCGACCTTACCCACAAGGCGGCTGCCCAGCAGGTCATCACGGCTGCCCGAAAATGTCATATCGTCGCAGTAACGTGAGTAGGTGATGTTCCTCTCCGCGCACCACGCGCCTATGTGCTCATCGAAATGCTTCATGACAAGATTGGCGATATACGGCGATGTGGGAGCGCCCTGCGGCAGGACTCCTCTGTGTACGCAGAGATGTGTCAGCAGAGAGGTCGCCCTCGGACTGAGTCTGAACTGCTTCATGACCATGTACACCGCGTCATCGTTGATACTGTCGAAAAATCCTGATATATCAAGCTTAATTATGAATTCCTTTCCCGTGTGAAGAAGTGCGTTGTCACGCACCGAGGTCCCCTTTCTGTACGCCGTTGCGTACTCCGATACGGGCAGCTTGCTGAGACAGCGGTCAAGTATGCGTCTCTGTACCAGCTTCAGAAAGCCGTTGGGAACGGTCAGGACTCGCTTTTTCTTCGACTTTCCCGTATATATCACGGACTGATGATAGTTTGAGTAACTGCCGCCGCGCTTTTGCCGCGGCACACGGTCGCTGCTGAGCATATAGAGCTTCCTCACAGGCACTCCCAGCACCTCGGATATAAGCATAACATCAACATCTGTCATCAGTCATCACCTCTTTTACAGCAGCAGGCTGCGGCACAAAACATTCATATGTTTCGGAGACGAATCTTATTATTAACGGAGTTAATTTGAATTCGTCGGAGAAACTTGTGATAAAGTCCGTGTTTTTAAATGATTCCCGCGGCGACTCGCCGCAGTCGCACATCATGCGTTACGCTGCCGCAGCCCGTCTGCTTTTTGTATAACTCATGTCAGCTCAACAACTAAAAAACGGCTTTATATAGCTATATAAAGCCATTTTTCAGTTGTCAAAGCGCAAGAAAAAATGATAAATGATATTGATATTTTTTCTTGCGCTTTGTTTTGCCCTTCAGGGCAAAATGAGCTTGACATCAATTAATGTGACGCGCAAATTCCCCATATTAACAGGAATTTGCGCTTCCCGAACAGAGTTCGGGACAATAACCGCCTAACGGCGGTTATTGAGAATACATTAATTATAGCACTTTGCGTAGAGTATTGCAAGAGGTGAAAAAAAGTTGTATCATAGGTGTGAGGTCAGAAGCTTCTCCGTCGTGTAAAGAGTGAAGGACAGTGAAGATCCTTCGGAAAGGAGTGTCTCAATGGACAACGGTGCAAGTAGCTACCGCCGTTTCCGCGATGAAGGCGACATGGAAGGTCTCGCTGAGATAATCAGGGACTACAAGGACGGTCTTATCTTCTATCTGTGCAGTATCCTCGGAAATATCCACACCGCCGAGGACATTGCCGAGGACACATTCGTGCTTCTCGGTACAAAAAAGCCCCGTGACAAGGGCAAGGGGCAGTTCCGCACATGGCTGTATACCATAGGTCGCAATCTTGCCATAGACCACCTGCGCAAATGCAGAAGACGGGGCGAGGTCTCCGCGGAGGACGCTCCCGAGGTCGTAAGCGACGAGGAGGGGCTGGAGGAAACCTATATCCGCGAGGAGAGAAAGATAATCCTCCACCGCGCAATGCGCAGACTGAAGCCCGAGTACAGACAGGTGCTGTGGCTCATATACTTCGAGGAGTTCAGCACCAAAGAAGCAGCCGCAGTCATGAATAAAAGCGTCCACAACACCGAGACTCTGGCATACCGTGCCAGAATGTCACTTCGCAAACAGCTTGAAATGGAGGGCTTTGACTATGAAAACCTATGATGAGATGAAAGAGAATGTCTTCCGCCGCATTGAAGATATAGAGGCGGAGAAAAAGCGCAAAAGAAAGATATATACAAGGACAGCAGCGGCAGTTGCTCCCCTGTGCGCCGCAGGTGCGGCTGTGTTCACACTCTGGGGCGGCGGAGCCTTCGGAAAGGGTACAGACGCTGTCGAAGTCCTGTCCTTAGGCACTGTTGCGGAAGCAGAGAGCCGCACCGCAGCAGTTTCAGAAAGCATTATGACTGTGAGAACTCATACAACTCTGTTGAAAACAGACAGCACTGCAAAGACGGTCACAGAAAAGGCAGAAGCCACTTCCGTACATGAGGTTCAGCCCGATACAGAGGAGAAGTCCGATGAGGAGGAAATGACCACGGCTGAAAGCACTACTGCTCCAAGGGCGACAACCGGGGAGAGAAACGTAATCACCAACAGTAACGATGTCCCAACCGCAACAACAGCCGTGGAAACACCCACAGCTCCCCCTGCCAACCTCTGGTGTATCTCTGTCAGCAGCATAAGCTATAACGGCACCGACTACCACGACAGCACCGTGAATATCTCCGCCTTTACACAGGACAGATATATCGGCAGGGTAAGTGACTTCGCAGGCAGCTACGGAGACACAGTGAACTACCGTATCAACTCCGGTGACAGCGTCTATACGGTCAAGGAGACTCCCGACCTGCTGCTTGTAGTAAAAGCGGACAGCAGCTCCATATACGGCAGCGTGATACCCATGTGCAGCAGCAGCTTTTCGGGCGACAGCTACGGCTACGGCAGCCTTGTGCCCAACCTCACGATCCCCGACGGCGCGGTCATTAACTGAAAAAGGGCAGTCCACAAGGACTGCCTTTTTATTTTAAGTTTGAATTTACAAATAGCTTAATATGGTCATCAATATATTTCTTTTGCTTTTGGTTCAGCAATTTATAACTGTTAAGTAACTCAATATTGTCTGTAGGAGCAGGAGTCCCCATAAGGATATAATCGGTGGAGATCTCAAGTATCTCTGATAATTGAAGAAGTATCTCAAAGCTCATGCCTGCGTGACCGTTTTCGATACGGCTATAGTGATTTTGTGAGATGTCAAGCTTTTCGTAAACGTATTGCTGAGTATAACCTAATGAAAGACGTTGATTCTGTATGCGCTGACCGATTGCAAGCAAGTCGATTTTCATCATTATATCACCCTCCTACATAATAAATTATACATAATATATCATATCAATTTAATTATTTATTAGATTATATATTTATTATACTATTATGTATTAGGCAATATAAATAAATTCAATTCTCCTGTTTTGTACTTTCATACATTTATTATTAAGAGATTGTAACTTTTTATTATTATTTGTTGACTCGTTGTCTTTGGAAGTATATAATATAAAAAAGTATAGTACCATTGTATTAAAAGGAGAATAAAATGAATAGGCACAACAATTTTTTTCGGCAAACACATATAGTTTTAATTATAGTTTTCTCGTTATTATTCTTTACATCATGCAATAGCAAATCCGATTCATCAAGATACTATAATTTTGAAAATCCAAATGCCATAACAGGTATCTATATGAATGAAATTAAAGGTACAAAAGAGGCATTTGAACAATTAGATGATAAAGAAAAAGGAGATCTTAGAAAATATTTAGACGAGTGGCACACGCTTATAGATAGGACAGCTGATCACAAGAGAAAAGTTATGGAAGAAAAAGATGCATATATCAATTACTTTACTCAAAACATTGATAGTATTTTTAATAAGTATTCTGATTCCGAAGAAAAGCAAAAAGTTTTGTCGGATTTTTATCAACTAATTACTTTTGACGCAAAGTTTACTGTTAAAGGATTCAAATGCAATTTTAAAGTAAATATTAATGATGAAAGCAAAAGTGAATACACTTATATATACGATGATAACTATGAACAATATCTTTTTGATGTATCAACTTATGTAAACGAACTTGAAAAGCATTATTTCTCATAATCATACTTGTATCGTGCAATTCTTTTTTAGATTAATAATATAAAAAGGGTAGCAAGTCAATCCGACTTACTACCCTTTATTTTTATTCGGTAATGAATTACTTCATAGCCTCTTCAACAGCAACTGCGCAAGCAACAGTAGCACCAACCATGGGGTTGTTGCCCATACCGATAAGACCCATCATCTCAACGTGAGCAGGAACAGAAGATGAACCTGCGAACTGAGCGTCAGAGTGCATACGTCCCATAGTATCTGTCATACCGTAGGAAGCAGGGCCTGCAGCCATGTTGTCGGGATGGAGAGTACGTCCTGTACCGCCGCCGGAATCAACTGAGAAGTACTTCTTGCCAGCATCTGTACGCTCCTTCTTATATGTACCTGCAACGGGGTGCTGGAAACGTGTGGGGTTAGTGGAGT
>JAFVBU010000271.1 GCA_017479805.1 Ruminococcus sp. | reverse complement strand
CTTTCCGTTCTATATGCGATCAGCTCCACGAAAACGGCATAAGAGTCATTCTCGACGGCGTTTTCAACCACGTGGGAAGAAAATTCCCCCAGTTCGTGGATGTGCAGAAAAACGGTCAGAGCTCGGGCTACTGCGACTGGTTCCAGAACCTGAACTTCGGCGGACAGAGTCCCTACGGCGACCCGTTCTGGTATGAGGGCTGGAACGGTCACTACAATCTGGTAAAGCTGAATCTCCGCAATGTGGGAGTATGCGACCATATCATCGACGCTGTGAACTACTGGATAGAATCATTCGGTATCGACGGCATACGCTTCGACGCTGCCGATTGTATCGACTTCGACTTCTTCAAGCGCCTCCGCAGCTTCTGCAAGGGCAAGAAGCCTGATTTCTGGCTCATGGGCGAGATCATCCACGGCGACTACAACCGCTGGGCAAACCCCGAAATGCTGGACAGCGTTACCAACTATGAATGCTACAAGGGTCTGTGGTCGTCCCACAACGACAAGAACTATTTCGAGATAGACTATTCCATCAACCGCCAGTCGGGTGTAAACGGCGGTATATACAAGAATATCAACCTTTACAACTTCGTTGACAACCACGACGTCAACCGTCTTGCAAGCACTCTCAACAACGAAGCCCACCTGCCGCTGGTGTATACTCTCATGTATGCAATGCCCGGAATCCCGTCCATCTACTACGGAAGCGAGTACGGTATCTACGGCAGAAAGGAAAATAATTCCGACGACAACCTCCGCCCCTGTCTGCACTTGCAGGACATGGAGCGAGAGAACGTTTCTCTCTACCACCATATCGTGAAGCTGGGACGCATTTACCGTGCATACCCTGCATTCCGCACAGGCACATACGAGCGCATAAACATCACCAATCAGCAGCTCCTTTTCAAGAAGGTGCTGGGTGAGCAGACTGTCTATGTTGCCCTCAACCTTGCAGATTATGAGTACACATTCAAGTTCAATACAAATATGGCAGGGCTTGTGGATGTTATCTCCGCAACTCCTATCGAGGTAGTGGACGGCAATGCCGAAATAAAAATGCAGCCTTATACTGCAATGATAATAGTGTCTGACGACATCGTCAACGACCAGCCCGAGGAGGCTGAGCCCGATGTTTATGAGGATACCGAATTAAAGGTCGGTGCAAGATACAGACATTTCAAAGGCGGTGAATATGAGCTTATGGCTGTCGCACGTCACAGCGAGACAATGGAAGAACTGGTGATCTACAAGTCTCTGGAAAGCGGTGAAGTATGGGCAAGACCGAAGTCCATGTTCGTAGGAAAGGCTGGTGAAGCCAGGCGATTCACGCTTCTGGACTAAGCTGTGAGTGCATTAGTGTATGAGTGCATAGTGATTATTTTTTTAATAAAAAAGGGCAGATACTTTTTATGGTATCTGCCTCAGAGTGTCAAAAAACCTATTGTGGAACGCCGAGGGCGGCGTTCCCTACAAAAATAATATACGTAGAACAGACAAATTGTAGGGGCGCATTGCGTGCGCACGTGCTGTATCTTAAATAAAAACGGACTTTTTCAACACACAGGGGCAGATACTTTTTATGGTATCTGCCTTTTTGCTTTTAAAAATCTTAAATTCATCGGGGCGATGTGGGCATCGCCCCCTACATATCAACTGAGGCAGAAACTGTAAATGTATCTGCCTTTTTTATCATAAAGCAATAACTAATCACTATGCACTCATACACTCATACACTAAAATATCCGCTCAAACCGCCGTCTTATAGAACCGTATGTCAAACTCTGCTCCGTTTGGCTTGCGGTTCATAGCTTTCAGACTGCCGTCCTGTGCGGTTATGACCTTTTTCGCAAAGGCAAGACCTATGCCGTAGCCGTGCTTCGTATAGTCCGACGAGCGGTAAAACCTCTCAAAAATATGGGGCAGCTCCTTTTCGGGTATCCCCTCCCCCGTGTCGGTTATGGTGATGTTTGAGGAAATATTGTTCCCGTCCGCCCTAACATTTACTCTGCCGCCCTCGGGAGTATGCTCAATGGCATTTTTCAGCAGGTTCACAACAGCTTCCGAGGTATAATGCAGGTCGCCCACAAAAGCAGGCTCGCCGACAATATCAACGGTCAGCTCAACGCCTTTCAGCTCCGCAGTAACGGATACCGCATCGACAGACCTTTTCACAAGCTCACGGCATGAAACAGCGTCCCTCGCAAACCTCACAGCGTCCGCCTCTATCCTCGAAAGACTGAGCATTGTCTCTATCAGCCACTTCATTCTTGCCAGCAGTTCGTACAGCTCACGGAGATACTCCATGCGGCTTTCCTCCGTCAGCTCCTGTGAGCGCATAAGCCCCAGTATCATCATCACCGAGGTCAGCGGCGTTCTCAGTTGGTGGGATATATCCTCAAGGGCTTCCTTTGCAAACTGCTTTTCCGCAAAAAGCTCGGAATTCTGTTCACGCAGGCGAATGGTCATTTTGTGCACCTCGGCGGAGAGAATGCTCAGCTCCCCCTCTTTGTACTCGTCAAAGCTGATAGTATCGTCCCTGCGTAAAATGCGGTCGATATCGTCACAGAGCTTCATCACCCTGTTCTGCCGCTGTGAAATGGTGAACTCATAAAGCGCAAGAAATCCCACAGACATAACGGTAACGATAACGGCACAGGGAACGCTGAAATACAGGCACACCGCCGCTCCTGTCATAGTGATGAGAAAATGTATCAGCCGACGTACCCTTGCGCTCATCCATCCACCGCCTTATAGCCAAGTCCACGGACAGTTATGATGATACGTGGCGACTGCGGGTCGTCCTCTATCTTTTCACGAAGCCGCCTGATGTAGACGCTTATGGTGTTGTCCGAAACGAACTCCTTTGTAAGCGACCAAAGCTCCTCCGCAAGCCTGTCACGGGAAAGCATCTGGTTCTTGTTGGAGAAAAACACCAGCAGAAGCCGATATTCCAGAGCCGACATCGTTATCTCACAGCCGTTCTTGAAAACTATGCCCTTTATGGGGTCAATGGTAACATTTCCGCATTTCAGAAGCCGGGAGGTTTTCTTACTGCGCCGCATGACATTTTTCATACGTGCCAAAAGCTCACGTGTGCCGAATGGCTTGCCGATGTAATCGTCAGCCCCTATCTCAAATCCTGCCACGGTGCAGGCTTCATCGGCGGAGGCGGTTATGAAAATAACGGGCGTGTCGTTTACAGCCTTTACAGCCGCACAGACCGAATAGCCGTTGCCGTCTTTCAGCGAAATATCGAGGAGTATGCAGTCATAGGAATTGTCCTCAAAAAGCCGCATGGCATCCCTTTGTCCGCTTGCATAGTCAGTTGTGTAGCCCTCGGAATTGAGGAAGCGTATGAGGAATCTTGCAAGCTGTTCATCGTCCTCGACCAGTAAGATCTTCGGCATTGTGCCACCTCCTAAATAAAAAATCATAAAAAAGCGGCGAAGCCGCCAAACATCGGGAGTCCAGAGGGAATATATTCCCTTTGGCAGGGGGTGAATGAGGGGGGCGGCGCCCCCCCCTGACAAGGTAGTAAAGCAAACGCAGCTATGCTTTACGGCTGCTCCTCAAACACCTCCCTCGGCTTGACCGACGAAATAATTATCGTTATCCAATTAAGCAATATTATTATAGCATGATATCAATATTAATGCAAGCGGACGGCATTGATACCGTCCGCCTAATACTATTCTGTAGTTTCGGCAAGGAATCCGAGAATGGAATCTGCCACTTGCTCAGCTTTCTGTGCAAAGAATATATCATGGTCACCCGAAACATATTCTATCCTGCAATTGCCTATCTTGTCGAGGAAATCCAGCTCCGTCTTTTTTTCTTTTTCAGAGCTGAACTGCATATGCTCCCATTCTGCTCTTGCGGCAGTTTCGGGGTCAATGCGGTACTCCTTGCCGCCTGCTTCAAAATCCGCTTTCTGGCGCTCATAGAATTCAAGCACATCATCCTCGCTTCTGTATATCGTGGAAAAATACAGCTTAGGAATATCGGTCGGACTGAGTATCTCCCCCATTCGAGTGATCTCCTGCTTGTCAAGTACAGCTTCGGATACTGCCGCTGCGCTGTATGAGCGGTTACCGCAGAGTGCCGAGAGCTTTAACTGCTCATCGGTAAATACAGCCGCACCCTCGGGCACTTTGTCATCAGCTTCCTTTTCGGGGAAAAGCCTGTCAAGTCCCAGCCATGTTCTCAGCACCAGTCTGCGTACCGTTGAACGCATATCGGCTTCGGACGGGAATTCCTCAGCGGTATACCTTTCCCAGAGTTCATTTTTGGGCGGTATCATGCCGTCGAGAATGACTATCGCCTCCACCTCGTCGGGATACTGCTCTTCCCAGTACAGCGCATAGAGGTCGCCGTAGGAGTGTCCCATGAGCACATAGGGCGCTTCAAAGCCTGCATTTTTCAGTCCTGCACGGTAATCCTCCACCACCTGCTCCACGGTCTGCTTTTTCAGCGAATCATCGCTGAATCCATAGCCTGCACGGTCGGGATATACAAGAGTATTCTCCCTGCTCAGCAGTTCATTCATCTTAGCCGCCTGCACGGGAAATGCGCCGCACCCCAAGCCTGCCAGTCCGACTATGGTATGCTTGCCGTTCTTTGCACCCGTGGAGTAGACGTTCATCTTTAAGCCGTCAGCGTCCACAAGATTCAGATAGCCGGCATTTTCATATTCCTTGCGGTCATTTTTGTAGGACACAACGCTGTATATGCGAAGTCCTGCAATAATGATGACTGCCGTTCCAAGCACAGCTATAATGCTGTTTCGCAGAACATGGGACTTCTTGAAGCTGAGCTTCATTTCCGAGACTCTTATCCGGTCGGTCAAGCTGTCCTTGTTCTGCACTCTGAGCATTACCAGCGATGTGATGCTTCCTGCGGCAAAGGCTGCCAGTGAAGCCGCCGCTATCCTGATAAACGGCTTTAAATGGTCCGGCTTCACCATATTGATGAGAGCCTTTCTCATTTCCTCGCTCTCGGTGACAAAGGTGTTCACTATCACCATTTCCAGCACCTTTTCCGTACCGAATATGATAACAGCGCATATCAGTGCGGATATTGCCGCCGCCACACCTGTGAATTGCAGACACTCTATCAGCGCCATGCGGTCAAGCTGTCTGTCAGTCATGCCCACACATTGCAGGGACGCCAGTTCGCTTCGGCGGTTTGCAATGCCTGTTGAGACAATGTTCAGCAGATTGATGAGGGCTGTCAGGGTGATAAGCACGTTTATGAGCAGCACACCTGCCCTTACAGCGGATATTATGCTCTGTGTTCTCCACTTATCGCCGTATGCCTCCTCAACAACCTGTACGGTTTGCCAATGTTCGCTGAACCAGTTTTTTATCTTCTTGTAGTCCTCGGCATTGTAGTCGTTCTCCTTGATATATGAAAAGCTGACTGTCGGAGGCCATATTGTATTGCCTCCGTACCATTCATCCTCTATAAGATCATAGCTCTCTATCGCAGCGTACATTGAAGTGATGTCGGAAATAATAGAGATATTGGTCTTTTTGACCTCGCCCAGTATCTTTACACTATGCTTTTGTTCCTCATCGGAAAATTTTGTCGTTACGTCCTGTGCACGTGAAAGCAGTTGTCTGGTAACGATTTCAAGTTTACCGTCCTTGATTTTTTCAGTGAGTGTACTGATATCATAACCATTATCAGAGAAGCCGCTGTCCAGCACATATCCCCCTGTACGCACAAGCTCCTCATAGCTGACAGGCGGATCGTCTCCGAACATAAGACGATACGCCTCTTTGTTGACATATTCAACGTAAAAGTTATGTTTTAGATCAGGTATCGAATAGGGCTGCATGGTGGATATGCTGATATCTCTGAACATACCGCTGTTCTGTATGTCCCTCATGCCGTCCTCGCTGACTGTGCCGCTGTACGGGTCGTCAACAGGCTCAACGACGAAATCATTGCTGTCCAGCCCAAATCCCAGCAAGGAGATGATGCTGTTTTCAACAGTATCCGCAACGGAAGTGAACAGCGAGAACAAAGTGATGGACACAGTCAGTGTCAGGACTGTAATGACAAAGCGCTTTTTCCGGCGTCTTGCGTTTCGTGAAGCTATACTTCCCGATACTCCGAAAAGAAGTCCCGACAGTGTGTGCTTTTTGATCTTTTTTACCTCGTCTGCACGTGTGGTAATGGCTTCCATAGGTGTTTTGCGGATGATACGCATTCCTACGCCGTAAGCGGAAAAGAATACCCATACCACACCGAATCCAGCCGCTGCGAGCAGCATTTTCGGGTCGAGTGAAAATGAAAAATGCAGCTTTGCATCTGCCATGCCCTGAAAAAGGTCGGAAAGTCCCGACGAAAGCAGCATATTGTACATGATATAGGCAACAGCCACACCCAGCACCAGTCCGAAAGGAATAGCTATGACACACAGCCTCAGTCCCTCAAAGGTGATTATTTTCACTATCTGCTCGGGAGTTGCTCCCACGGACTGCAATACACCGTAATGCCGCTCTCTCTCCTTTGAGGACACTTCAAATGCCGTATCAACGATAAGTCTCAGGGCAACTGCAAAAAGCATGGCGAATATGAAGAATATGCAGAATATCCTGAGCTTGAATAATTTTGCGTCCACGCCGATGGAGTCAAGCCGCAAAAGCTGCTCATTCCATTGGTAATTCTGATCCTGATACACATTTTCCGCACCGATCTTTTCCGTGGCTTTTTGCAGCCACTCCACCCTGTCGCCGATATCGCTGTCAAACAGTATCATTGCCGATACATCGCCCATAGGTGATGATTCCAGCTTCACCGAGCGGATATGCTCAACATTCTGCAAGGCTTCGCCCTGCTCATCGGTAAGTCCGCCTATCATAAGATGATATTGGGCTGCGGTGTAGGCGGCATTTTTCCAGCAATTCATGGTCACGCTGTACAGCACGAACATCATGGTCATTACCGCAACTGCGGCTATAATGCTGACTGCCGTGAATGTTGACTGCCTTTTCTGCGCCTTAATATAGCGTGAAGCAAGAAGATGTTCATATTTCATTGCTGTCAGCCTCCTTGCTGTAGGAGCTTGCTTCATCGGAAATAATTTTTCCGTCGCTGAGAACTATGACACGGTCGCATTGAAGCGCAATATTCTCATCGTGAGTGATAATGAGCGTGGTCTGGTTCAGCTCACGGTTGGAACGGCGGAGAAGCTCCATTATCTCGGCACTGTTCTTGCTGTCAAGGTTACCTGTCGGCTCGTCGGCAAGTATCACCTGCGGCGACGTAAAAAGTGCTCTGCCGATGGAAACTCTCTGCTGCTGTCCGCCCGACATCTGCGACGGCAAATGGTCACGGCGACCTTTGATACCCAGCATATCGAGAATTTTCTCCAGATGCTCCTTGTCGGGCTTTCTGCCGTCCATCATCATGGGGAGCGTGATATTCTCCTCTGCCGTCAGCACGGGGATGAGGTTGTAGAACTGATAGATAAGCCCCACCTGCCGTCTGCGGAATATGGCAAG
>JAFVBU010000270.1 GCA_017479805.1 Ruminococcus sp. | reverse complement strand
GTAAGAGGCACATTCACCAACCGCAACAAGGACTTCAGCAACGACGTTTTTGCGCTGTATGAGGCTGGTTTTGACCAGATATCCGTTGAGCCTGTTGTGGGCGATTCCGACGAGTACGCTCTTGTTATGGACGACCTCCCCGAGATATTCGACGAGTACGAGAGACTTGCCGACCGTATCATCGAGAACGAGAAAAACGGCAAAAAATTCAACTTCTTCCACTTTATGATAGACCTCGATCAGGGTCCCTGCGCTATCAAGCGTCTGAGAGGCTGCGGCTGCGGTAACGACTACGTTGCCATTACTCCCGACGGCGATATCTTCCCATGTCACCAGTTCGTGGGCATCGACGAGTACAAGATGGGCAACATCGACGAGGGCACTTTCGATCAGGAAATGAAGGCTGATTTCGCACAGGCACACGTTTACTCCAAGCCTGAATGCCGTGAGTGCTGGGCAAAGTTCTATTGCAGCGGCGGATGTAATGCCAACAACTACCAGTATCAGGGTGATATCCGCAAGGCTCACAAGATCTCCTGCGAGCTTGAAAAGAAGCGCCTTGAATGTGCTATAATGCTCAAGGCTATGCGTATGTACGGGGATTGTGAGTAAGCTTTTGAGTAAGTAGTGAGTAGTAAGTAGTAAGTAGTGAGTAGTAAGTAGTAAGTAGAGTGGGGCGCACTTTAGTGCGCCCTTTTTGCTGTTGATATGCTTTAGAAATTGAGAATTGAGAATTGAGAATGTAGGGGCGGCGTTCCGCCGCCCGTGGGTAACGATGAAATATGAGGTATCAGGTTGTAGGGGAGCCCGCCCTCGGGCTCCCGTCGAAGATATTACGTATCCCTCGGGAGGGCGAGGCGCCCTCCTCTACAACCTAACACCTGATACCTAAAACCCAAGCATTATGCACTAAACGTCAACAACTATCGCCAGCCAAACTGTGCAACCATACAAAAGAAGAAAAACCTTGCAGCACTTTGCAGCTTTCATACGACTATTGTTTACGAAAAGCGAAACGGATCGGAACTGAGTGTACATAGGGGCGATCGGTTCGACATAAAAGGGGGAACACCAATGACTGCAAAAGAAATAAATGATCTCATGCGAAGATCGCCTGATGATCTGTACCGTGCCCTTATGAATGAACTTGGTCGGTACGTTTATGTCATAGTATTCAACAAGCTGAGAAGCTGCGGTACTAATGAGGATATCGAAGAATGTGTCAGCGACATTTTCGCTGAGCTGTTCATAGCTGTCGAGGACGGCGGTGTGAATGATGTGAAGAAGCTGGCGGCGTCTATTGCCAACAGGCGTGCCGTTGACCACTTCCGCAGACTTACTGCCAAAGGCAGAGACACCATGTCCGTCGATGATGAAGAATTTCCCGAGCTGGCGGATCAGTTCAGTGTGGAGGATATTTCCGACACAAAGGAACTGCGGCGCATACTCCTGAGAGAGATAAGCTCCCTCGGAGAGCCTGATTCCACCATTCTCATGCAGAAATTCTACTACAACAAAACATCTGCCGAGATCGCAAAGAATGTGAAAATGACTGCTTCATCCGTCCGTTCACGCTGTACAAGGGCTATCGAGCGGCTGAGAGTCTCACTTTCGGCAGTCGGCATAACACGATAGGAGGGGCGGCTATGAGTAAGAAGAATATGTTTGATCTGCTGGAAAATTCAGGGGAGGGTGAGTTGGAAATGATAGACCGTCTGACACCTGAGCTGAGCGATGAGCAGTTTGAAAGAATACTCGAAATGTGTAAAAGAAAAAGAAATATATTAAGAAAAGCAAAAGAAAGTAATAATATAAAAATGAGCCGTAATGCCGACTACAGCGGCGAGGTCACGGGAGTTGAGGAATACAAGCGCCCTGTGTGGACTAAGGCATTTGCCGTTGCCGCTTCACTGGTGCTTCTCTGCGGAGGTCTTGCACTGGGTCACAATCTGCTGAAACGCAACGGCGGCGGAGATACTCCCGTTGTTGTGCCGAAAGTGGCAGCTACCACCGTTACGGTCACTACAGTCACTACAGACAGCGAAAGTGCCGATATCACTACAGTTACCGCTGATCTGAACGCAGAAGCAACAGGCACGGCAGTCCTCGGCTCGGAGACTTCCTCCGAGACCTCAACAGCACAGAGCACTGCTTCTGTTCAGGCTTCTTCTCAGGTGCAGGCAGTTACAACAATTGCTGAAAATGCGGCTGATGAACCTGTTGCGACCGAAAATCCTGCTTACAGAGCCGAAGCTGAGTCTTTTATGAAAGAATACTACGCACTTGATGATAAGCGTATCCGTCTGTTTTCAGTGATTACCGATTACCTTGACTGGGATGACACATTCGAGGCGGTTTGTGAACTTGTGTATCTTGATAATGGTATGAATGAAGAAGAAAAACCGAGGGAAGATATAACAGTGACCTTCGTGCACTATACAAATCCCGAATTCCCGTCGGTTCAGGACATGATAGATACTTGCAGAAACGGTATGCATCCATATCTTTCTGATTCTTATGCTGAGAGATATTTCGGAATGAAAGTCGTACCGGGGCAGGTCATAGAGGATGTTGTATACAATAAATATGATGTATTCCCGATGTATACGGAATATAACGGAAAAATATATCAGTGTGTCTCGATGCGTGAAACATCGGATAATTACATGGTATCGGCAGATGATGTGAAGATTCACCGTACAGGCTGGTATGTGAGAAACTGTAAAGCTGATTCCTTTGAATTGGTGGAAATGAGGATGTATGATAATGTTTCAAGCGTATCGGGTACGATCTACACCAAAACAGCCAATGGCTGGGAAGCAACAGGTGATTTTACAGAAGAACTCAATGCGTATGAACAGGAACATCCTAACTCGATAGCGTTGGAATACGAAAAATATTGCTGTGAATAAACGCATCTGCAATAATTTATAAAAACAAAACGCCATCGGCAGAACAAAACAGTCAAAACGATGAAAAAAGCGGAGAGGTCTTGACTTCTCCGCTTTTTTATATTATAATAATATAATGTATCAATATGGAATAATGTTCCTGTTATCATGTAATTATATCATACAAAACCACTCTTGTCAATAGTTTTTTGAAAAAACTTTTAGAGCGAATGTGTGATGTACTTATGACAATCCGCCAAAATAACGAATCAGTAAGGAGGATCCGCCTATGGTGAATGTAACACCTAAGCAGCTTGGAAAAAATGTCAGAATGAGCTTCGGCAAGATAACCGAGCCCCTTGAAATGCCGAACCTTATCGAGGTACAGAAAAACTCGTATCAGTGGTTCAGAGAAGAAGGTCTCCGTGAGGTTTTCCGTGATATGACAGCTATCACAGACTACAACGGCAACCTCGTCCTTAACTTCAAGGACTATCGCTTTGATGACGTTCCGAAATACTCTCTCGCAGAGTGTAAGTCAAGAGGAGCTACCTATCAGGTAGCTATGCGTGCTACTGCTACCCTTGCAAACAAGGAAACAGGTGCTGTAAGCGAAAGTGAGATCTATATGGGCGACTTCCCGCTCATGACAGACAGCGGTACTTTCGTTATCAACGGCGCTGAGCGTGTTATAGTCTCACAGCTGGTTCGTTCACCGGGCGTTTACTACGCTTTTGAAAAGGACAAGACAGGTAAGGACCTTTTCAATACAACAGTTATCCCTAACCGTGGTGCATGGCTGGAATATGAAATGGATTCCAACGACGTTGTCTATGTCCGTATAGATAAAAACCGCAAGATACCGATAACCACTTTCATCCGTGCTCTCGGCGAGGAGGGTACAGACGAGGAGATCTTCGCTACTTTCGGTGACGACGACCGCCTCAAGCAGACCATCCTCCAGAAAGACCAGACCAAGAACAAGTCCGATGCTCTCATCGACGTTTACAAGAAGCTCCGTCCGGGCGAGCCTCCTACGGTTGAAAGCTCTCTTACCCACCTGAACAACCTGTTCTTCGACGCTAAGAGATACGACCTCTGCCGTTTCGGACGCTATAAGTACAACAAGAAGCTGGGTATCGCTTCCCGTCTTGCAGGTCACATCCTTGCTCAGCCTGTTATCAGCGAAATGACAGGCGAGATACTTGCTGACGAGGGTGAGCTCATCACCTACGACAAGGCTTGCGAGATCGAGCAGGCAGGTGTATACGAGGCTTTCGTTACCGTTGAAGCAAGAGAGTACTACACCGACGAGCGTGGCGAGACCTCCATCCGCATGGTTGAAAAGACCGTAAAGATCATCGGCAACGGCATGGTCGATATCAAGGGCTATGTTGACTTCGATGTTGAGAAGTACGGCATCAACGAGAAGGTCTCATTCAAGGTGCTGAAAAATATCCTCGATACCGCCGCTGACGCTGACGAGCTGGAGGAAATGGTAAAGAAGATGGCTGACGACCTCGTTCCGAAGCACATCATCCTCGATGATATCATCGCTACCATCAGCTACTTCATCAACCTC
>JAFVBU010000269.1 GCA_017479805.1 Ruminococcus sp. | reverse complement strand
TATACAGGAAATGCGCCGTAGAAATTTCAAAGAACAAGGAAAACTTTTGAAAGCATACTGTCGTATGGTGAAAAAGTTTGACGCAGTTATTTGGAATTTATACAAGCATTTATGGATATTTTGCTGTAGCGCCGAGTATAAAGCATAGCAAGAACACCATCCGCACTGTCAGATGGTGTTTTTTCTGTTTGTAATTGAGAATTGGGGTTGTGAAGTGATATTGTAGGGGAGGGCGAGGGCTCGCCCTCCCGAAAGTTTGGTATGGACTGACGGGCTCATCTACAATTTTATATTTCTAAATATCCTACTATTGCGCTTGCAGAAAGAATCTGCTATAATATGAATATCGTAAAAAAATACACGGAGGACACAAATGAAAAAATATATCGCTGCACTTGCGGCTTTTTCCATTGTTATCGGCACTTGCGGTACTTCTGCCGCTTCAGCTGATGCGGATACCCCCGAAACTCTCCCTCTCGGCGATATCAACGGTGACGGACTTATCGACGGCAGGGACGCTACTGCTGTTTTGACTGAATATACCGTCGTTTCCGCAGACGGCGGGATAACGTTTACCGATGCACAGTACACCGCCGCTGACGTAAACACTGACCTGAACGTTGATGCCCGTGACGCCACGGCTATACTCAGCTTTTATGCCCGGCAGTCCACAGGCTTGGATATGCCTTTCTGGAAGTATATGGGCGGTATCAAAGCCGAAAATGTCATGGAAAATATGACGCTCCATGAAAAGATATGCCAGATGTTCATTGTCCGTCCCGAAGCCCTTGCAGGTGAATCGGACACTACAGCCGCAACTGCCGCTATGAAAAATGCTCTGACAGAATATCCCGTGGGCGGACTTATCTATTTTTCACGCAATCTTATCTCGCCCATGCAGGCAATGAATATGATCGGCACGACTAAGCAGTATGCCGCCGAAGCAGGGGCAGTTCCGCTGTTTTACGGTATCGACGAGGAGGGCGGCGCTGTTGCAAGATGTGCCGAGGTGCTGGGAACGACTGCATTTCAGCCGATGTACAGCTACAAGGATATGGGCGCTGAGACTGCCTATGCCAACGCCAAAAGGCTCGCCACAGATATCAGCCTGTTCGGTTTTGATCTGGACTTTGCTCCCGTTGCAGATACGTGGTCGAACTATAATAATACGGTCATCGGCACAAGAGCCTACAGCGATGATTTTGCTAAGACTGCCGAGCTTGTGGAAGCTGCTGTAAGAGGATTCTCGGACGGCGGAGTTTTCTGCACTCTCAAACATTTCCCGGGTCACGGAAATACCGCCGAGGACTCTCACTACAGCTCAGCCGTTTCCTACAGAACTGCCGAACAACTGAAAAATAATGAGTACCTTGCCTTTGAAAGCGGTATCAGTGCAGGAGCGGATATGATAATGATAGGGCACATCACCGTTCCCGATATCGACACTCTCCCTGCGTCGTTATCGCAGAAAATAGTTGAGGGACAGCTCAGGGGAGTGCTGGGCTACGACGGAGTTATCATCACCGACGCACTGAATATGGGCGCTGTAGCTAATTCCTACAGAAGCTCCGTGGCAGCGGTAATGGCGGTGGAGGCTGGCTGCGATATACTCCTTGCCCCCGCAAGCCTGACCGAAGCAGCAGCAGGTCTCGAAGAAGCAGTAAAAAGCGGCTCTCTCACCGAGGATCGTATCGACCAAAGCGTTAAACGTATCCTCACCCTCAAAACCAAACATCTTATTGCTCCACCAATTAACTCTTGAATAATTATTGCGAAGGACTGGCAGTGAAAGACAAGGAAGAAAGTCGCAGGAAT
>JAFVBU010000021.1 GCA_017479805.1 Ruminococcus sp. | reverse complement strand
GCGGCTTCGCCGCTTTTTTAGATATTTTTTCGTGTTAATTTTCAAATAAATTTAAAATCACTGAGACAAATCCCCTCTGAAATGTTACTAATAAGTGAAAGGCAAAATCATACATTCAAAAAGGAGTTGATCTTATGAAAAAAAGAAAAATTTTAGCTGCATTTTTGTCAGCACTCATGGTCGGAGCTGCTGCTCTGCCTGTCGGAGATGCCTTTGCAGAGGACGTGCCTGTTGTGACTGAGGAGGAAAATGCCAACTGGAAAAGCATGACCTTCGATCAGGCTGTTGCCGATATCTCAGGCGAATTCACATGGGTCAGCGGCGGAAAGTCCCTTATCTACCCGGGGTACAGCCTTAACCCCTATTTCTTCACCATTGACAAAAGCGGAAAAATACATATCATTTACACAAGCAAGGTCGAAACAGCCATAAAATTCAAGGAGGGAACTGTTCTCCCCTACGACGATATCAAGGCGGCTGTTGAAGCCGAAGGAATGGTAATGCCTGCTTTCCGCAAGAACGGCGACGAGTACGATATAATTTACGCTTCATCAAAAAAGGCTTTTGATTATACCATCGAGCTTATCAAAGCCTGCCCCGACGTGGTATCCATCGAAATGCACTACTGTCTCTATGAGGACACGGCAAACAGCGTAGACGTTAATTCATTCGGTTATAACGGAGATATGACCGAGGACGAACTGACAGCCGCTTATCCCGATTTTGAAATTAGTCCCAATAAGCAAGACGGCGGCTTCACGCTCAGTTATAAAGGCAGTATTGAAAATAAATTTGAAGCTTTCCGCAGTCTTGACAATGCTGACGGCAGATTCAAACCGCTTTATGTTATGACTTGTTTGGCGCTGTTAGACCCACCGCTTTATTACTGCAATGAGCCGATGCTTATTGACGGCACTCTCGGCGACGCAAATATTGACGGATATGTTGACCTTTCCGATTCGGTAATGATAATGCAGTCTCTGGCAAATCCCGACAAGTACGGAATCACCGCTGAAAAGGGCATAACCGCACAGGGAAAGGCAAATGCTGACACGGATAACGACGGTCTGACCAACATCGACGCTCTCAATATACAGAAAAGTCTCCTCGGCATGGGCGATATCCCGATACCGCCAAAGGATGCTGATATCCCTATCGTAAGCTACGAGCATATCAACTTCACCGAAAAAGACGATCACGCTGAGATACGCATGAACGATACAACTTACCTTAACTGCGGCGTTACTGTGCCAATGAGGGAAGTCGGCGAGGAGATAGGTGAACAGGAAACAGCCCTCTACAGCGGCGGAAAAGAGGCAGTTACCCTTTACCGTATGGCAAACTATCCCGAGGAAGTGGCTGTTCTAGCAAAATACAGCGACGGCAATGACTATCATGTGTACCGCAATATGTTCTATAAGCCTGCAACTGTGGGAGAATTTATTGATTCGCTGAACCTGAAAGAAAACCTCGGCTTCGACAGTGTTGCACTGATAGAACACAAGCCCGAATACAAAAGGAACAATTTCGACCCGAACAGGGAGAAGATATGGGAGATAATTTTCTCAGACCGTGATGCAGAAACAGTGACAGAGAATTTCTCCATGCACAGACCGTCAAAAGCAGGAACTTATCAGCTTGAAATAGGCTGTGAACTGCCGCTGTTCGGCAAATTCGGATTTGGATTGACTGTTTATGAAAACGGCTTTGTAATGACCAACACCATCGACTGCGGCACAGGCTTCTATATCGGTGAAGAAAAAGCACAGGAGCTTATTTCAATGTATGCAGAATAAATATAGCGGGGCGATGTGGACATCGCCCTCTACACATCTATAATAGTATAGCAATTTTATTTGACATCACTTCAATGCGGTGATATAATAATACAGGTTACCAAATTGAAAAGGATGAAAAAATTGAACAAACAAAATATACTCACACGCAGGTCGGCGGTCATTCTCCTTGCAGGCACGTGCTGTCTCCTGTGGGGAAGTGCTTTCCCGTTCATAAAAATCGGCTACAGACTGTGGGATATCCCCTCCGACGACCGCACGGCACAGATACTTTTTGCAGGCATGAGATTCTTTCTCGCAGGGATACTGACTGTCATTATCGGCAGTATCATCGCTAAAAAAGCACTTCTTCCAAAGCGCTCGTCAGTACCGAAAATAGCCGCTCTTTCGCTGTTCCAGACCATATTGCAGTACATTTTCTTCTACCTCGGACTTGCCCGAACGTCGGGAACAAAAAGCTCGGTCATAACGGCTTCAAACGTGTTCCTTGCCATTCTTGTTTCGTCGTTCATCTTCCGCACCGAGAAAATGAACCTGCAAAAGCTCGTCGGCTCGCTCATAGGATTTAGCGGAGTTATACTCATAAATCTTTCGGGCGGAGACAGCGGCGGCGGAATGTCCCTGACAGGCGAGGGCTTTATTTTCCTCTCTGCCCTGTCCTACGCCTTTTCCGCCTCACTGACAAAACGCTTCTCACGGACGGAGGATACCGTTATGCTGAGCGGCTGGCAGTTTATTTTCGGCGGCGCATTTATGATGGCAGTCAGCCTTTTGCTTGGCGGAAGTCTCCCCCGTTCATCCGTATCGGGATGGACTGTCCTCATTTACCTCGCCTTTGTCTCAGCCGCCGCTTTTTCCGTATGGGGACCTCTGCTGAAACACAATCCCGTATCACGCATATCGGTTTTCGGCTTTATGAACCCTGTTTTCGGAGTAATCCTTTCGACCATCCTGCTCCACGAAAACAACAGCGGCGGACTTGTCCGCACCCTCACTTCCCTGCTTCTGGTAATAATCGGAATTATAATTGTTAACCGTGTTAAGGATGATATTGCTCCACCAATTAACTCTTGAAGAATTATTTCGCTGTCAGGACAAGCAAGAAAATTTATACTCGGCGCTACAGCAAAATATCCATAAATGCTTGTATAAATTCCAAATAACTGCGTCAAACTTTTTCACCATACGACAGTATGCTTTCAAAAGTTTTCCTTGTTATTTGAAATTTCTACGGCGCATTTTTTGTATATTTTGCTGTAGCGCCGAGTATAAGAGTTAATTAACGGAGCAATAATTAAGATATTTTTAAGGTTGTTCGGTTATAATACAGAAAAGAGGTGAAAGGAGAGATGGTTTATGAAAAAAATGTGGATGGTAACGCTGTTGCTTATGATAACAGCAATTTTAACAGGCTGCGGGCCTACTCATATAACCATTGAAGAAGACAGCAGCAGCATCGACTCAGCATCTGTGGTCTACGAAACACCTGTGACATCAGACAACAACTAATATCCCCGTTATGCAGTGCCTATGCCTTGCGGTGACCCGTACCTTTTCCATTGAAAAGCACAGAGCACCGTAATAGCATCTGCATCACATAACGGGGATATTATGACTGTTCGGCATTTTTAAGCTGCAAGCGCAGTTTATCGGTTATAAGGGCAATGAACTCGGAATTTGTGGGGCGGACTCTCAGCTTGTCCGAGGTACAGCCGAAATAGTTGTTTATCTCCTCGACGCTTCCTCTGTCCCATGCAATCTCAATGGCATGGCGGATAGCTCTTTCAACTCTCGAAGAGGTGGTGTCGTACTGACGGGCAACAAATGGATAGAGCTGTTTTGTTACGCAGTCCATCATGTGGAAATCGTTGATGGAATTGATTATAGCGCACCTGAGGTAATGATAGCCCTTGATATGTGCAGGTACGCCAAGTCTGCGGATAACATCGGTGACCACAAGCTCAACGTTGCAGCAGTTCTTGCTGACCTTTTTCTCGGCAACTCCTCTGATTATCTTGTCCAGTGCCGACGGCTCAACGGGAGCTGTCATGTAGTAAGCCGCACCGTTTTCGATGACCTGACGCTCGATGAAGCTGTTGCTGACATCGGAAACTATTATGAATGCAGCAGATTTTTCACCTGCGGAGCGAACCTCCTTGATAAGCACCAGCGCATCGGAATCCTCGAAAGTCAGGTCAGTAATGACCACATCGGGATGCTCCTTGATGATTGCGGCACAAAGTGTTTTTTCGTCCTTTCTGCGAGTGTACGCATACAGACCCTTTTCACGCAAAGCAGAAGCAAGTCTTATTCCAAAATTAGCAGTATCGTCTCCGATCAGAACTTTTATCCTATCGTTTTCCATGATTTTTTCTCCTTTACCTTTTAGTTTTTCCTACTACATACATTCTACACCAAAAGATAAAAAAATGCAAGAGAAAGTTGCGATGTAAAATGTCGAAAAGTCTGCTATAAAGTCGATTTTTCAAATTTCGTATGATACCACAAGTCAGCGGCGAATATCGCCGCTCTTT
>JAFVBU010000268.1 GCA_017479805.1 Ruminococcus sp. | reverse complement strand
TGGAGATGTCAGCGTAGCTGACAGAGGGTCGTCGTTCCTGTTCGGAAGTGTAGACCTCCCTTGCGGAGGGTGAACGAGGGTGACTCCCCACAGTGTGGGGAGATGTCAGCGAAGCTGACAGAGGGGACGGGCTCCTGTTAGGAGGCAGAGCCTCCCTAACAAAGCAGCAAAGCGGCGAAGCAACGCTTTGCGGACGGTTCAGTACACATAACGGTCAAGCCGATGATAGCGGAGGTTACTCCCATCGGCTTGACCGTTAGTTGTTCCGGACCAGCCGTGAAACGTGGCTGCGCCCGTTTCACTACGTTCTTAGGGGGACGCTGTCCCCCTCGTTCACCCCCTGCCAGAGAGGTCTACACCTCTCTGGACTCTGGTGTAGTGCGCCTGCGGCGCTTTTTTTATTTTTCTTTATTTTCTTTTTTCTTTTAATTTTCCATACTCCCCTATCACCATCACCGTCATTATCCCCAACATCACCGACGGCACCACCGACACTTCCCTACTCACTCTCACCCCATTCATCCTCACCGCACTAACCAGCTCATTCCGCATCACCCACGGCATAATAACTCTGCAAACAACACCGCTGATAACTCCCGTAAAAAGTCTCATTCCCACCAATATCCTCATAGATATCCGCTTTCCGATCAAAGCTCCGAGCTGAAACATCACGCAAACTCCCCCGAACGAGGTCAGTCCGCACACAAATGGCAAAAGCGCAAAGTCGTCCCGTGGCAGTCCGCTGACGTTGGTCACGTCCAGAAATGCAGCGAAAAGCTGTTCACAGGTTCGACCGTCAAGTCCCGTAACCCGTGAAAGTCCCTCCCCGACTGCTCCGCTTATGCCGAGACTGGTCAAAAATGCCGATATTACGGCAAATGCAGTTACCGAAAAGCATATCTTCCCCAATGCCGCCCCCGATGAAACTATGCTCTCCGTGAGCATTTCGGCGGTCAGCGAAACTCCCTCTCCGCTCCGCTCGCTCCCCTTGAACCGCCTTAAAATCGGCGACACAAGAAGCATTGCTATGAGATTTGCGGCGGCGGTGGACAGGATAATTATTATCCCTGCTGTGGACGAGGAGTAGAGTTTTCCCGAAATACAGCCGAATATGAACGCAGGACCTGCCCCGAAGCAAAGCCCCGACAAAATTTCGGTCTGCCGTTTGGTCAGCCGTCCCTGTGAAAATTCCGACAAAAGCATTGATGTTCCCACGGGGTAGCCTGCGAACGTCCCCACCGCAAATATAGCTGCCGCTGTGCCGTCCATGCCCGTTATCCGCCGTGACAGCCGTGCCGCAAACCTCGGTATACAGCCGCAGATGCCGCTCCGCACTATCAATGCGGAAACTATCATCATGGCGTAAAGCGAGGGAATGACCGTGGTCAGACAGCGCTGTACCGCCTCCCCCACAGCCGCCCCCACAAGCTCCGTCCGAGCCATACAAAATGCGGCGGCAGCCAGTAATACCGCAATTTTCAGGACTTTTGCGGCTGTTTCTGCGAATTTTTTCATAAACATCACCCATTCGATCATATTATTAAATGTGATGATTTATTCATGGTCTGACCAATTAAGGAGTTGATGTGATGTTTGAAAAAACCGCCGAAAGCGCCCGTGAACGGCTGTTTCTGGAGTCGGGAATCTATATCGAGGGCAACAGGATAATGACTGTCGAAAACTGCGACCGCATCGAGGAATACAACGATATTTTCATGCAAATGGTGTCGGGGCGGCTGGTCATCAGGGTCTGGGGCAGCGGTCTCCGTGCCGCCGATTTCCGCACAAAGGGACTGGTCATCCGAGGGCGGCTGGATCAGATAGAATTTGCCGAAAAAAGGGGGAAAAATGCGGATGAGACTGCGAAGGCGGCTGAGGATAAACGCACAGGGAAAGGAACTTTATAAATTTATTAACGATATCCGCAGTCAGGGCGTGACCTGTCTTGGGCAGTACGTGCAAAGCGACGTTTTCCACGGTGAGATCTACCGCCGTGACCTGAAAAAAGTCCGAAACAGCGCCGAAAACCTCGGTATCGAGCTGAAAGAGGCGGAGTTCGTCACGGTCATGTCGGTGCTGTACCGCTACAGGAAAAGGGTCGGTATTCTCCTCGGCATTACGGTGGCTTTTCTGTGCTGCCTGTATTTCTCCCAAACCGTCACGGAGATCGAAATACAGGGTAATTCCACGGTCACCGACGAGGTGATACTTTCAGCGCTGTCTCAGCTCGACGTCAAATGCGGCTCTCATATCAGGGATATCGATATGCACTACTGCGAGCACGAGCTGCAAATCCGTATCGGTGAGATCGCATGGGCGGCTATACGGCGCACGGGAAGCCGAATCGTGGTGCAGGTCACGGAGATAACTCCCAAGCCCGATATGCTTCTGGAGCGTGTGCCGTGCAATATCGTGGCGGCGAGGGACGCCGTCATAACCGAGGTCAACGTCCTTGATGGTATGCTCATGCACAAGGTCGGGGACTTCGTTCCCGAGGGCACTCTGCTGATAAACGGCATTGCCGAGGATGACACGGGGCATATGACCATCCACCATGCTTACGGCTTAATCAGGGGGATTTATACGGAAACCGCTGAATTTCGGGCTGAATTCCGTCCGCAGACCTATGTGCAGACGGGAAGAAGTGACAAACAGCATTATCTGAGACTGTTCAACGTGGATATTCCGCTGTTTTTCGGGAGAAATAAGTATAATTATTCCGATGTGGAAACTGTTGAAAAACCGCTGAAACTGTTCGGGAAGAAACTGCCTGTTTCGGTGGTGGTTCGTGATATCAGGGAGACTGAGTTGAGTGAGAGGGAGTATACCGAGGAGGAGCTTGACCATATGCTTATGGAGAAGCTGTATCTTTTTGAGAAGAATTTTTTGGATGGGTGTAGGGTGATAAAGAGGGATATTAAGAGGGAGAGGGATGAGGATGGGATGAGGTTCAGAGCGGAATATAGGGTTGAGGGAGAGATCGGACAGCAAAGAGATATTTTTATAAAATAAGAAAAAATAAATAAAAAAAGCGGCGAAGCCGCCTAATAGAGAGAGTCCAGAGGGTTCACAACCCTTTGGCAGAGGGTGGTCGAGGGGGACAGCGTCCCCCTCAGCAGTAGTGAGACAAGCGAAGCGTATGTCTCACGGACGGTTCAGAGCAAAAATCGGTCAAGCCGATGGGAGTAACCTCCGCTAAATTCGGCTTGACCGTTATTTGCATATTCACGTCCGCAAAGCGCAGCTGCGCTCGCTTTGCTACATATTAGGGGGGCTCTGCCCCCCTCGCTCACCCTCTGCAAGGGAGATAACATCCCCCTTGACCCCGGTATTTTGCGGCTACGCCGCTTTTTTTATTTATTATTCTTAAAAAATTCCTCAAACGATGTCGCCTTATTCGCCGATGCCATCGCATAATATGTCACAATAATCGTTACATCTCGTCCGTCCGATACTCCGTCATTATTTACATCAGCTGCGATCTTCTCCTTATATCTGAATCCGTCCTTGCCAACCGATGACATAGCATATCCCGTCAGCACCTTTGTGCCGTCACGGGCGTCGATATATCCGTCAAAATTAGCGTCGCCCAAAGTCCATGAACCTGCTGCTGCCTCATACTTAGCCAATGCCGCAGCAGGATATGAAGCCTTATCGCTGAGATTCTCGTAAATATCCGACAGTATTCCGCCGTCGTCGTGCTTCTCGCCGAGAACATCGATGATATTTGCCGCAATTGCAAGGTGACCCTTCTGGTTGGGGTGCACGTCTGCTTCTGTCAGCTCGTCATTCTCGATATCCACAAAATAAGCCGCATGACCGGGATTTTTCTCGGACTTGATAACGCCCGACTCCTGTGAAGTGAAGTCAACGAGAACATCTGCGACCTCAAAGCCGTCAGTCTTGCTCTGAGCAACGACCTGCTTCTTGAATTCCGACATGATATCCTCAAGAGTAACTCTGAGCTGATTTACGACCACCGAATAGGATTTGAGCTTAGGTGACTTGCTGATAAAATCGGGGCTGATCTGGAGCGGCTGATAAACGGTCTGAACAACTATCTTAGCGTTGGGGTTTATAGCTTTCAGCTCAGCTGCCGCCTCGGAAATATTCTTCATGATGTGGTTCTTTATATAGCCCTCGTAGCCTTCGTCGGGCATATCGTATATGAGATGAAGTCCGACATTTCTGATCTCGTCAACAACTAAAAATCCCTTGTTTATATCGCTGACATACTCACGGACACCGCCCTCGCCCTCGATCTTTATCATATCCTTCATCTGAGTGAGCGACGGTCTTTCGGGGATATTATCCTTTGTGAAGCCATCGTTGAGCAAGCCGTTGTCAGCGAAGAAATTCAGCATATGGCGGCAGCCGTAGTATATCATATCATTTCCGCCGACAGAAATAACAACGCACTCAGCGTCCTTTACAGCCTGCTTCTGGTCGGCGGAGAGAGCTTTTATCTTAGCGAGCATCTGGTCGCTGTCGTCGCCTGATACAGCGTAATTGGAAGCTGTACCGCTGTAGTAATCGGCTAAGATATCGCCGTAGTTGTATTCAACATTTCCATCCCTTGTAACGCCCGCAGCAATGCTGTCTCCGAAAAGAACGAAATCCTTCTGAGTTCTTGCGTCAGCGGCGGAAACCGAAAAAGCGGGAACAGCCGCAGCGGTCATAGCAGCAGCCATTATTCCTGCGATCATTTTTTTCATAATTAT
>JAFVBU010000267.1 GCA_017479805.1 Ruminococcus sp. | reverse complement strand
TATTTTTTTATTTATTATTTTTATTTTATTGCTCCTGCAAACGGCAAAGTGACGCTTCACCTGAGCTGAGCTTTTTGAGCTGACCATTTGGCAGCTTCATTATCAGATTTGCATTATCATCTATGCCCATTGCAATACCCTTCAATGTCTCGCCGCCCACATCGGTGGTTATGACATTTCCCGTCAGCAGTTCACGGCTGCGGTACTCATCAAGAAAGCTCTTGCTCTCCACCATATCCAGATACTTCTCCAGCTTGTTCAGCATTTTCGCACAAAGCACATTCCTGTCCAACTTCAAGTCTGTCTCGTCCTCTATGGATGTTGCGATTCGGCTCAGGTCGCTGTCAAACTTGTCCTTGACGCTCCTGACATTGACGCCAATGCCGATAACAGCGAAGTCCAGTATCTTCATTTCAAGTCCGAGAGAAGCCTCAGTGAGTATGCCGCTTACTTTCTTGCCGTGGATGTAGACGTCGTTGACCCACTTTATCATTACGTGAGTGCCGCACATTTCCTCTATCGCTTCTGCCACACCGCAAGCCGCCGCCGAGGTCATAAGGGGAGCGCAGTCGAGACCGTACTCGGGACGGAGGATAAGGCTCATATATATGCCCGTACCCGCAGGAGACACAAAGCTCCTGCCCATTCTTCCTCTGCCCTCGGTCTGCCTGTCAGCGATAATGACAGTGCCGTGAGGATAGCCCTGAGATGTCAGCATTTTCGCAAGGTTGTTAGTGGAGTCTATCTCGTCGTAAACCTGAATCTGACAGCCCAGACGAGAAGTTTCGATGAGGGGAGCGATAAGGTCAGCTGAGAGCTTGTTGCTTGCCTCGGAAAGTCTGTAGCCCTTTGAGGTGACGGAATCGATAATGAAGCCGTCGACTTCAAGAGCCTTTACGGTTTTCCACACGGCATTTCTGCTCACACCGAGCTTTTCTGCGATAGCCGCACCTGAGATGTATCCGCCCTTTGCTTCCGCAAGGGTATTGAGTAAAGTTTGTTTTATATTCATATGCACCTGCTCTGTTTCTGTTGTCAGTATCAGTATCTATACCCCATATCGGCGATATTGATGCCCTGACAAGCCTGAATGGTCACTTTTGTAATTGTGTCGGAGTATTTGCATAAACAGTCTATTTCCAGACTGTATTCCTTTTTGCCGCTTTCATTGTCCATGTCAGCCTTAGGCTTGTTAGTCCTGCCGCTGTCGTAGTCGAAATAGTAAATGATATGCCCGTCTGATTCCTTTATGCCCACATAGGTGAAGTCGGAATCATCGAAAAGGGACTGTATCCACATATTCACGGTATCCGTGATATCCACGCCGCTGTCTGACGGCTCATAGGATACTGTATGCATATCGTTTTTGTATTCATAGTCGCTTTCGTTTATCGTGCCGTCGGAGAATTCGCTGAGATCCTGCAAGTAAGCACTGGTCAGGACGGTCTGCGCTGTAGTCTCGGTCTGTCTGCGAGTGGTCGATGTAGTGGTGGATGTGGTCTTTACGGTAGTTGCTTTCTGCGTTGTTGCAGTGGTGCGCTTGTCGTTTTTCTTGGTCGTAGCAGTTGTGGTGGTAGTGGCAGTAGTGGTCATTGAATAGCCGTTGAAACGGAAGTCCATATCAGCAACGTTCAGACCCTTTGACATATTGGCAGTCACACTGAGAACAGCGTTTGAATTGGGGTCGTTGACAACTACAAGCGAAAGAACATAGTCCTGCTTCTTGGTCTTGCCGTCAACCTTTGCTTTTTTCTTTTCGATGGAGCTGTCACTGCAATCGTAGTATGAGGTATACAGCACATTGCTTCCGCTTGAACCCACATAGCTGAGCTTTGAGTCCTTTTTGAGATAGTCCATCCATTCAAGGACGTAGTAATACATATCGCCGTCAGCCTCGGCAGGGTAGTAAACTATCGATGTACTGTTTTCGGAGACAGCCGCAGGCTCGGCTCTTACCTCGCCCTTTGAGAAGTAAGCAAGGTCTTGTATGAGCACCCTGTCAGCCTCGGTAGGCGGTTCGGTGGTAGTCTCCGTGGTGGTAGTCGCTTCGGTGGTAGTGGTGGTAGCAGGCTCGATGGAAGCTGATTCCACTGAGGATACCCTGCTGCTTGTCCTCGGTGCAGGCTCGGGCTCGGGACGATTGAGAAGAACGATGAGCACTATAATAAATGAGAACAGCACGATGGTCAGTATAGCAAGAGGAAGTATTATCTTCATCTTTTCGTTTTCGGGAGGAGCTGTTCTGCGTTCTTTCACAGTCTCAGCCTGTCTGCGTCTGCCGTTACCCTCGCTTATGGGAGTATCCTCCGACGGCATTTGCGGCACATCAAGGGGCGCACCGCATTTACGGCAAAAGCGGTTATCCTCGCTCACGGGATTTCCGCATCGTGTACAAAACATGGTCATCACCTCTTATTTGTGATATTGCTTAGAAATAATTATACCATAGGTTGAAAAAAAGTTCAATAGCTTGTAAAAAAATCTTTTCTTGTTTAGTGTATAAGCGATCAGTGTTTTAGGTGTCAGGTCTCAGTTGTCAGGTGTAGGGGCTGCCTGTGGCAGCCCTTTTACTTTGTACGATCATAAACGGGCGCACTCTGTGCGCCCCTACTGCTTACTGCTCACTACTTACTGCTCACTTCTTACTATTCTACCAGTAATAATCATCCCCAAATTAACAGTCCGTGAATTCTGTACAATTCATTTTTTTCACCTGCGGTAAAGTTTGTTAATAAAGTATCTTGAACTTTTAGGCGAAATTGTGTATCATTATTAAGGTATAATAATAATTAAAGGGGCGGATATTTTGCACGCTAAGAAAATACTGACTATGATAATAGCTTCGGCTAT